>LUQU01000048.1:0-55769 GCA_001628005.1 SAR86 cluster bacterium REDSEA-S09_B4 | reverse complement strand
CTATGGCAGATATTGATTTTAGAGCAATCGCTGAAGAAATAGGCTTTGATTTTGAACATTTTGCAATGGCCAATGAAGACCTACAAGGTCAAGAATGGTTTGATGATCACATACAACATAGTTTTGAAAGGTTTGGTCAAGAAATGGAAGAAACCTTTGAGCAGAACCTTCTAAGTAAATACGATGACTTCACAGACGCAAATGATCTGACTAATTTAACCGGTGATGCAACCGATAACACAATCACAGGAACAGATATTAATGAAACTATTTTTGGTAAAGAGGGAGACGATACTTTACTAGGGGGTTCAGGAGAGGATGTTCTTTTCGGTGATGCAGGAGATGATACCTTGGATGGTGGACCTGGAGCTGATTCCTTGGATGGAGGGCCTGGATCAGATCGTCTAATAGTTGGCGAGGGAAATGACGTTCTGGATGGAGGTTCAGGAGATGACTTTTTAGATTTCACTAATCTAACAACTTTTCCAGAATTTGTAACTGGAGGATCTGGAGAAGATACCATCATTATGTCAGGAATGAGTACTCAAAACCTTACTTATGATGACAATGATGGCGATGGAAGTCCTGATTACAGTGGAATAGATCTGCAAAAGGTAATTTCTCTTAAAGAAACATGGACAGATCAAGATGGTAATACTGAGGTGGGTTGGAGAAATAGAATAGAGAGTATTGAAAAGATAGATTTACGAGATAGTCAATCATCTATTAATACCGATTCTGTTGAAACAAAACTACCAATTGATGGTTTCCGTTTAAGCCAAAGTAGCGCTACTTTAACTGATTATTTAAGTAGCGATTCAAGTAGCACCAATACACATAAAATATATACATCACTTTCAGGTACTACTCTTAGCGCAAACCTAGAAGGTGGAACTATGGATCAGACTAATCTATCCAATATAGTTTCTTCAAATTCTAGTACAGGCTTATCGCCTAACATTAGTTTTGATTTAGAAAGTATTCCAGCTGCAGGGTCTAGTGGCACAGCAACAGTTACCATGAAACTCTATGATGGCTCCGATGCTGTGCAATCTACGGGTGAACGTTTACTTGAGACAACGCTTACTGTTAATTGGACTTCAGATGGAACGAATGTCGTAATGACCTTACCTGCCCAGACTCTTACTGTAAATTATTACACTAGTGATGGAAGTCTACTTCAAAGAACCTGGGAAAATGCCGAGTCTGATGCTTTAACTGTAACTAAAAATGTTTCCGCTGGAAGTAGCTTAAATGTTGCGATTGCATCCTTCTTTTCTAACAAAGCCTCTGCTGAAGGTGTAGATTTAACTGGATTTATAACAAGCGGAGACTACTTCTACGAAGTAAGTTTAGCTGGATTAGACATTGTTGATTATGATGATAATGCAATTACTAAAGTACAGGGTAGCTTTACAGTAGCTGATGCTCCTGGTGTAGCTGCATATATTGATGATGTTATTGTTAGTGAATCAGCTGGTTCAGCAACTGTCACAGTTGCTTTAAGTAAGGCAGCAGCTAGTGACGTTACAGTTGATTACTCCACAGCTGATAATACTGCCCTAGCAGGATCAGATTACACAGCTACAAGTGGTACTTTAACTATAGCTGCTGGCAACACCTCAGGAACATTCACTGTTCCTATCACTTCGGATGGGGTTGCTGAAACTCTTGAGACCCTTACTGTCAATCTGAGTAATGCCACGAATGCCACTCTGGGTAGAGATGCAGCAACTATAAGCATTGAAAACCCAACTGTTTTTAATGATGTACTAAATATCTCATTGGATACCTTGTGGCAGATGAGTTGGGACAGTAGAACGTGGACTATAAGAGGGGACAGTACAGACACTGTTAGATTACTAGGATATGAGTCCTCTTATGATAATACGGGAGATGGAGAAGCAAGTACTTTCTTTGAACCTTTCCGCCTTAATGGTCAGCAAACCGTGGATGGTGTTGTTTATAATGTATATGACCTTTGGGATGCCAGAGTTCTAATTGAAGAAGGAGTTACGGTAGTTTATTCCAAACGTGATCTTGGAAAAACTGTGGCCGGGGAAAATAGTGCGCCTGATTTTTGGTACAAGTGGTCGACAGTCAATGAGAATCAAACTGATGCTTATACTGTACAAGACTCTTGGGATCAAGATGGCGATACTATCACTTATTCAATAGATCCCTCTTCTCCTGATGCAGCTCTGTTTAACATAGATTCTGCTACAGGAGAGCTGACGTTCAAGGTTGCTCCAGATTATGAGAACCCTACATCTGCATCGGCTAGTGGCATTACGGATTTTTCAGGCTATTCGAACCAAGCGTTACAGCAGTATAACCAATACAATGTCACAGTAATTGGAAATGATGGTTCAGGTGAAGCTAATGCAACCAGCACACAACAACTTTGGATTAATGTGAGAAATCTCCCTGATTATGCAGGGTATGATCCTACGAATAAGGTTCCGTTCTTCAAAGAAATGTGGGATGACCAAACTACTTTTGTAGACGATGCTACCAATCAATCAGTTCAAATCAAGGGATATGATCTTGATTTTGATACCCTCACTTGGACTCTTTTGGGAGTAGAAGCCTGGGGAGAAGGAGCTAATTGGACTAAATGGGGAGAAACAGAAAGCGGTACTGAGTACAATGAAGGTAAAGTAGTGGGGGACGCTCCTCTTCAACTTTCCTCTACCGGTGTATTATCGCCTAAAGAAGTACTTAGTTATGAAGCTGGCTATTCTACTTTCCAAGTTTATATTTCAATCACTGATGGTAAATCGGATCCTGTTTATAAGCAGTATTATTTTAGTGTAAAAGATACCCTTGATGATGGAACCCTAAGCGTTTCTGGAAATGCTTTATTGGGGTCAGGAAACTTAGGTGGAGCAACTGTTTGGCAAGACCTTAATAACGACGGTGTTAAAGATGCCGGGGAACCTTCTACCACAAGTTCAGGTGAAGGTTACTTTGTACTAGAGCTTACAGAATCAGCTACGGACTCTCCTATCCTTGCTAGTGGTGGGGTCGATATGGGATCTGGCTTAGCTAACAATGCAGTTTTAAAAATAAATTCAAATCTTAAGTTAGAGTCCGATCGTAACTGGGGAGAGTATGCAATATCGCCCCTTTCTACTGTCAGTTTAACTATGCAGAATTTGGATAGAAGCATTAGTGATAAGAAAGCAGCGTTGGATGTTTATAAAGCACTTGGTTTTGAGCCTGGATGGCACGAAGGGGATGGTAACTACTACGGATCTTCCTTTTGGAATTTTCAAAGTATGACTGGTAACACTGCTTCAGGAGATTGGGAAGTAAATCAGTTAAATGTTTATATCGTCAGTAATCTAGTTAATCTAATTGGACAAGTTGCTGCACAAGGTGGGCTACAAATAGCTCAAGACGTGTTAGATGATGTGAATGCCAAAATAGCTGCCACAGCTAATGTTGGCGGTACTTCATCTCAATCTCTTAGTGCGGCTCAGCAATCTACTATTTTACAAGCTGCCTACAACGCAGCCATGGAAGCTGTAGCTGAATTGGTAACAGGCTTAACTTCGTTTGACGGCTTCAGATTGGGCAGTGAAAATCCTGTCACTATCACAGATACTGAAGGATCAACTGCTGTGGTACATACTCCTGGTTTTTCAGTTTCAAGCGGAGTAATGACTTTGGACAGTAGCGATATACAAGTTAATCAAGCTGGCATGCAAGCAGCTCTTGATTTGGATTCTGGAGCTACTGGCTTAAAGATTGAAGTAGAAGTTGGTACGTTACCAAGTACTGGACAAACTATTCAATTTACAGGTAAGTTGATAGATGGCACAGATTCTACAATTGACACTGGTGAACGAGCTATAGAAGTTAGGTTTGATGTAACTGTAGATCCTACTAAAACCGTTGGAGCTAGTGATTATGTATTTGTACCTGCCAGTTCAGACATAACAATCATTTACACAGGAGAAGACG
This sequence comes from SAR86 cluster bacterium REDSEA-S09_B4, assembly GCA_001628005.1. Lineage (GTDB taxonomy): Bacteria > Pseudomonadota > Gammaproteobacteria > Magnimaribacterales > Magnimaribacteraceae > AEGEAN-183. The sequence goes on along the minus strand of LUQU01000048.1, from coordinate 51,800 downwards.
GTACTGTTACTTCAACTACTGTAACCCATTCAGGTAACATGGTTAATATTTCTGTACCAACTGCTGGTGGAGCTCCAGTATTTACTGTTGACTTGCTTGAAGTATTTTCAAAAGGTATTCCTCAAACTGATCTTTCTACTTATTTCACTACAGAGACTGCGTCTAATGGCGACTATTACTCAGAACTTACTTTTACTGGAGCTTCTTTATCAACCTCCGAAGGAGAAAGCTTCACTAAAGTAATAGCGCCTTTTAAAATAGCGGCTTCTACAACTCCAGTTGCATACACAAACGATGTAACTATTTCTGAAAGTAGAGGGTGGGGACAACTCACAGTCACTTTAAGTAAACCAGCTACTGAGAATTTCTCGCTGAATTATAGATTTACGGGCGGTGATGCAGAGCAGGGCACAGATTATTTTTGGTGGTCTGAGCAATCCGGTTACAGACAGATATCTTTTATAACTGGACAAAAAACTGCTGTTATTAACCTTGATGTTAGGGATGATTCAGAAGCTGAAAGTACGGAAACATTCAATGTTGAGCTATCAGTAGCCCCTGGTTCTGAAGATAAAATTATCCTTGGGACTGAGATTGTATCAGTAACCATAGAAGATAATGATTCAGCAGGAGCTTCTGCAGGCTTAGATTCTGATGCTTTAGTTGCTAAGGTTCTGTCTAAATTGGAATCAACCATCGTAACCATTCTTAAGGATATTACTGATAGCAACAGCGGAACCCTAGACGGAACAACAGCAACCTATTCTGCTATCTTGGCAGACGGGAATACAGACGTTTCAGATATCACAACCTACTTAACCGCTGAATTGACTGAAGATAATAATCTATATGACTCTATTATCTCGGGAGTTATGTCACTGGTTAATACTTGGGTAGGATACATACGTGGTGATAATAATGTTCGCGGTAACTATAAGATTGATGCCCGAACCATGGCAGAAGATTTAGCAGCTTTAGCTAAAGCTATTGATACTCTGGTGCTGTCTGAGTTTACAGGTGATGCAGGAGATTCAGATGCTCTTCAAGCAGCATTAGTTGCTGACATCTATTCAGACTCTGGTTTTAAATATAACGGACCTGCAACAGTAGATGGCAATTACAAGATAACTCCTGATAGAACTCAGGACTCTGATTCAACAGCCTATCAAGATCTGATCCGTCCTGCAGGGAAAGACTATGTAAGTACACAGTGGCAAGATAGAGGTGCTATTTCTCTAAATGGTACTTCTGGAGATGATACCGTTACACTTGATGCAAACAATGTCACTAGTGGCTCTGTTAATTACGTAGCCGGTGCAGGGGATGACATTATTACTGTAGATAATAAAACAGGGTATGTTTTTGGTGGACCAGGTAATGACAGAATAATTTCTTCTACTGAATCAAACCATAGATTTGAAGGAGGAACCGGTAATGACACCTTAGGGGGTGAAATGGGTCGAGGTACTTATATTGGTGGTAGCGGAGCTGATGTGTTTGTAATTGAAGTTGACTCAGGTACTTGGAGTACAGACCGAAGTATTTCGGGTAATGATAATAATGGTGATGGTATTACAAACTTGATTACTGAAACTAATGATCGTCCAAGTGCTATTACTGATTTTGAGGATGGCGTTGATAAAATCGGCTTAAAGGGAGATTGGAGCGGAAAAACTATCGTGGTAACTCAAGGTTCAGGAGAGTATTCTGCACATACATACCTTTATAAAGCCAATTCTGATCATAGTGAAGATGCTTCTCAAGTTTATGCCATATTGGCTAATACAACAGCCAGTAATATCACTTCAGATGACTTTGTGCTTGTTGGTAGTGATTACACAACCTCTGTATTAACTGACGTTACTGTAAGTACTGATGCATCATTAATATCATCAGGTTTGCCTTCAATAGCGCCTATCTTACCTGTAGGAAGTTCTGCTTTAGGAGAATCTGATAGTTCTAGTTCTAGTTCGCTTTTAGAAGGAGGGACAGACTTTTTAGTAGAACTTGAAGAAACGGGTATTGATATTGACAGCCTGGTAAGTACATCAGCTCTTGATGTTAGATCAAATGAATCTGAGCTTTCGGAGATAATACTTGAAACAGAAGCTCAGAGTTCTAAAGACTATAATGAGGTTAGATCTGATTCTAGCTTGTATTTCCACAGTACGGATTTACTGGAAGAAGAAGATATCCTGATTTCTTTTGACAGCATCTAAGTAATAGGCCCTTGAAGTTATTCTTAATAGCTTTTCACAAGGGCCTTTTGCTCTTACTACTTAGTTCATGCTTGAATGCATCGAGCAATTCTGAGTTTATTCAAGATATATTACCTCCCTCATTTGAAAAACCTTTCACTATTTCTTTTTCTCATGGAGAGTTTGACGAATCCTTAGATGTTCTTAATTACGCTGATAAACTCACAGGCTCCAAACCAAAATCAGCAGATATATCTTCTTTATTTTTATCCTATAAATTTAAGAACAACCTCAAACTAACCTCTCAAGTTACTGAATCTTCTGCGCAAGTAGAAAGACAGACTCTTCCTAAGAGTTTAACTACGGACACGGATTCATCGTACTTTTCTCTAAGCTATGAGTTATTCTCAAATTCTAGGAACACGTATGAATTGGAACTTTATGCTGAAGAAGAAGACCAAGATCCTTTAACTATTGATTGTTATGAATTTGGATCTCTAATAGTAGGTGGATCTTGTTCTGAAGCCAGGATTAGTTTTTTAGATGCTGATATTTACAAAACAACAGGAGAACTGGTGCATTTACCTGTATTAGTATTTAAAGGTGATACAAAAGCTTACGGACTAACCCTTAGAATTAAAGGCATAAGTTCCAATAACTTTAATATTAACCACTCTATAAGCTATAAAAGAGCTGAAATAACTTCTAAATACACTTCAGCTATTTTAAATACAACAGATCCTACTTTAAGAGGAGTAAAGATAGGAGGTCAAACTACAGGTGAAATGCTTGATCAGTTCAAAAATGAATTACCCCAAACTACTCCTTGGACAGAGAATATCTTCAAATACTCACTTAACAGCACTTTAGGTTTAACCAAGAAAACAGCCTTAGTATCTAGAATTGGATTTGTTAAAGTTTCAAGGAGTGACTACCAAGAAAACCCTTCAAAAGAAGATTATGAAACAAATTATTTATTGGATATAGGTCTCTTTTATTCTATAACTGATAGGTTTACTTTATATAGTAGGGCATCCCTTTCTAGTAACTATTTAGTAGGTGTAAATAGCCTTTCATACAATAGAAGAAGCAATCATCTATTTGACCATCCTTACGGACAGCTTTATATTGGCACGCTGATTCAATTCTAAAGCTAATTTTTAAGTGAAAACCTGGAAATATTTATTATTTGCTATTGTATTATTTAGCAATTTTTCTTTTACCGAAGAGCTAGAAGAAGATTACCTTGCTGATGCTTATATGGCACCACAAGAATATAAACTATTTAAAGAAAGAGTTGGAGCAGCTATTGCTAATCACCCTGAATTTAAATCTGCCCAACAATTATTGATTGCTGCTTACGCCGATACCAAAGTTAGTAAATCAAGCCTCCTACCTCAAATTCAATTCTTAATAGACAGCTCTAATGCTTTAGATAGAAGGTACTTAGATGCTAATAATAATTTAGTGGAAAGATCTCAATCCGATCATAAAACAAACTTAAGATTAACGGTCAATCAACTTTTATATGATTTTGGTGCTACACGTTATGATATCTCTAGAACTGAATCATTAGCAAAAGCTTCTAGGGCTGACTTGTCTACAACCATCTTGAGTCTTTCATTGAGGGCTATACAGACTTATATAGATGTGGCTGCTTATTATAGATTTGAAAAAATAGTAGAGAGCTCTTATCAAAGACATGTTTCCATAAAAGAAAGAATACAACAAAGAGTTGATAGTGGGTTGGCTGCTGCTAGAGAGCTGAGTAGGGCAGAGGCAAGAAAGGCCGAGGCTTTTGCTAAATTAACTTCGGTACAGCAGAATTTAAGTGCAGCAACTTCTAGATTTAGAGTTTATTTTCCAAATGGTCCATTACCAAAAAAGTTACCTTTTTATCCTTATGACTTGTCTAAAAGAAGTTTAGATGAAGCAAGGAAGATTATGCTCTCAAAAAATACTCAATTACTTATGTCAAATGAAAAGCTAAATGCCTCTATGTTTAAATCAAAGCAAACTGATGCTTCTTCAAGACCGCGTATTGATTTTGAAATTAGAGGTCAACAATTTGATATAACTGAACAAGAAAGAAAATTACATTCTGATAATTATGATATCTATTCAGGAGTTAATTTTAGTTACAACCTTTATTCTGGTGGAAGAGAGGCTGCCTTGAAAGAACAAGCAGTAGCACAGATGGAAGCTACTAAAAGTGAAAGAGATTCCCTTTTGCAGGAACTCATAGCTAGCCTAAACGAATCAATTAAAAATTTAAAGCTTATTCCATCTAAGCTAGCAGCATATACAAGCTCATACCAAGCGAATAAAAGATCTCAATATTTTGCAAATGAACAATTTAAAACTTCTAACGTTTTACTTTTAGATCTCTTGCAAACAGAAAGGGATTATCTAGATGCTTCAGAAGCTATGTTAGAGACTATGCGAAGTTCTGAACTTCAAAAATTTTCACATCTAGAAATAACAGGTGAGCTTGGAGAAGCTTTTGAGATAATATTGAATTAAATATGAAATTAATTGATCACTGGTTTTGGTCTGCTTTTTCTGAACACAGAAGAATTTATTATCGTGTGTTCCTCGCAGCAGCATTAGTTAACTTTTTTGCAGTAGCAAGCACGATATTCATCATGGTTGTATATGATCGTGTAATTCCTAATTCAGCCTACGAATCCCTTTATGCTTTAACAATTGGAATGGCTATTGTGTTGATATTTGATTTTGTACTAAAGATGTTAAGAGCTTATTTTATTGATTACGCAGGAGAATATGTAGATAAACAGATAGGTGACTCAATCTTTGATAGATTATTAGAAGCCCCAACAGCTGTAGTTACAGGACCTGTGGGAGCAACTGCAAATACTTTCAAAGAGTTTGATCAGGTTAGAGAATTTTTTACTTCTGCTACATTATCTTTAGTGGTTGACCTTCCTTTTATCTTCTTTTTTATCTTTGTGATTTATCTTATTGCTGGTCCCTTAGCTATTGTTCCCTTAGTCGCAGTGCCAGTAGTTATAGGCGTAGGTTTAGCCATACAACCATTTTTATCAAAAGTAAGTGAAGAGGCAGGAACACATAACCAAGAAAAACAGTCCATATTAGTTGAGACAATTAGTGGAATTGAATCAATAAAAGTTTTAGGGGGAGGGGATTTAGTTAAAGACAGATGGAGAGATTCAGCTACTAAACAATCTAGCGTTAGTAGGATTTCAAGATCTCTAGCTCAAATAGCTGTCAACACTGCGCAATCTTCACAACAAATTTGTTTAGTAGGAATCGTTTTTTACGGAGTATTCCTAGTTTCAGATGGTACAGTGAGCATGGGGGCTATGGTAGCCGCAGTGTTACTTTCTTCCAGAACCTTAGCTCCATTAGGACAGATTGCAGGTTTAGCAGGGAGAGCTAACAATGCAAGAACCGCTTACCAAAGACTTTCAGCTTTTATGGAAGAAACTAAAGAATCCAGTAAATCTAAAAGAGATGAAGGAGCCATAAGAAGATCTAAATTAGGTACGCTTGAGTTTGTAGATGTTAAATACAGATATCCAGATAAGGAAGTAGATACGCTTAGAGATATGAAACTCAAAATTAATGAAGGTGAAAAAGTAGCTATTTTGGGTAGAAATGGTTCAGGTAAGAGCACACTTGTTAAGCTAGCTTGCGGTCTATTTACTTCTTCAGACGGTATAGTTTCTTATGATGGTATGGATATAAATCAAATCCATAGCGAGGATATCTCTAAATTTATTGGTATTGTTTTGCAAGATGTCCAACTCTTTTCAGGTTCAGTAAAAGAGAATATTACTATGGGTAGAACTGACATTTCAGAAGAAGATATAGTAAGGGCAGGTAAAATCTCAGGCGTGGAAGAGTTTATAGGAAAAATGCCAGGAGGTTACGACCTGGTTTTATCAGATAGAGGTATGGGTCTTTCAGGAGGCCAAAGACAAGCTATAGCCATTGCTAGAGCCATTGTATGTAAACCAACTCACTATATTCTTGATGAACCAACTTCTGCAATGGACATGAACTCAGAACAAGCTTTTATAGCTCAATTTAACCAAACTCTTTCAGAATCTACATTAATTGTAGTTTCTCATAGAATGCCACTTTTAAACCTAGTCAGCAGGATTATAGTTATGAATGAAGGCCAGGTGGTAGATGACGGGCCCAGAGAAGAAATTTTAAATAAACTTAGGACCCAATAGAACTACAGGGATTATATAGGCTATTGATTATGTTAGAGAAAATTAAACAAATATTGAGTAACATTTTTAAAGCATTATTCATAACTCCAAAACCTGATCTGATTCTGTACATCATTACTTCTTTTGTAATTATTTTCTTTATATGGGCAACAAACTCTGAATTAGAAGAAGTAACCAGAGGTAACGGTAAAGTAATAGCTTCAAGTAAAGTTCAAGTGATTTCAAATCTAGAAGGGGGAATAGTAAGAGACATTGCAGTAAGAACTGGCCAAAAAGTATTAGAAGGTGAGTTGCTAATGAAAATTGATGACACAGAATTTCTTGGACAACTTAGATCAGCAAGACAACAAAAGGAATCTTTAGATCGCAATCTAAAATTATTAAATGAAGAAAAAGATATTTTAGAGCCTCTTGTAAATAGTGGTGTAGAACCTAGAATCCAACTGATCAGACTTATGTCACGAATTGCTACAGCAGAAGCTGAATTTCAATCCATAAGGGATCAATTACCTAATTTAGAGGATAAAGTATTAAGAACATCAGTTTCGGCTCCCATGGATGGCATTGTTAACCAAATTTTAATAAATACCACCGGAGGAGTAGCTCAACCCGGTAGCCCATTACTAGAGATGATACCTCTAGATGATGAACTTATTTTAGAGGTAGAAATTGCACCAACAGATATAGCTTATGTCATCAAAGATCAAAGAGCGATAGTCCAACTCAGTGCGTTTGATTTTGCTGTATATGGAAGCCTAGAAGGGAAGGTTTTTAATGTTAGTGCTGATACAGTAACTAAAGAAGATGGTTCTACCTGGTATATGTGCTTAGTTAGTATCCCAGCAGATGGGGTTACTACTATGAGTAGAGAAATAGAAATCCTTCCAGGAATGCAAGCGACAGTAAATATAGTAAGTGGGAGTAAAACTATTCTTCAATACTTGTTACAACCATTTACCAATATGAAGAATAAGGCCTTTAGAGAAAGATAGTCTCGTTACATTAAGTCTAATATTAAAAAAAGACCCCGGAAGGGGTCTTTTTTATTCTTGATTAGTAAACTCTCTTAAGAATTGTTGTATTGCCTGTAGGTTCTCCATAGAAGGAGGAGCGTAAGTTAATAATGTTAAAACATACTATATATTCACTAATTTTGATGTTCCTTATACTACATCTAGTATATATATATTCGTATAATATATATTATGTTAAATTAATTATATAAGTCCATATAAGGCTTTATCATCTCCACTGCCCCTATTACGTAATGTTTATATACACGTAGTACAATGCGCCTTCTATGAAGCCCCTAGAAGGAATTAAGGTATTAGATCTCACGCATATGTTAGCTGGTCCCTATGCTGGAATGGTAATAGCAGATTTAGGTGCAGAAGTTGTAAAAGTAGAACCTTTAGATACAGGAGAAATGACTAGAGGTCTTTTAGCTGAAGATCCTAATAACTCTTTTAAGGGATTTGGTGCTTATTTTCTTACCCTAAATAGAAATAAAAAAAGTGTATCACTGGACCTTAAAAATCAACATGGTCTAAATGTTTTTTATGATTTAGTTAAATCAGCTGATGTAGTGCTAAATAATTTCAGTGCAGGAGTTGTTAAAAAGCTAAAAATTGATTTTGAGCACTTAAGTCAAATTAACCCTAAAATTATTACTTGCTCGATTACTGGATTCGGAGAAACAGGTAATCACTCCTCTAGACCTGCTTATGACCAAATAGTGCAAGCATACAGCGGAGGAATGTCTATTACTGGAACAGATGCTTCGACCCCAACAAGGGCTGGTATTCCCATAGGAGATCTTGGATCAGGCTTGTTTGGTGTTATTGGAATACTTTCCGCTCTGCTTTCACGCGAAAGGACAGGTAAAGGCCAACATCTAGATCTTTCTTTACTAGATGTACAGATTTCTCTTTTGACTTACATGGCAACTATGCAAACTCTGTCAGGTGTAGATCCAGAACCTATAGGTAATGCTCACTTTGTACATGTTCCTTATAACAGTTTTACAACAAAGGATGGTTTCGTAGTAATTGCAGTAATAACTGATGCATTTTGGGAAGAACTATTAAATATAGTTGAGATAGACAGTTTAAGAAGAGAAGAATTTAAAAATTCACCTGGAAGACTACAAAATCAACATTTCATTGAATCAGAATTGAATAAGAAGCTCTCTACACAAACTTCGCAACATTGGATTAATGCTCTTAATTCAGCAAAAGTCCCTTGTGCTCCAATTAACAGTTTTAGTCAGGCTTTTTCTGATGAACAAGTGGTCCATAGGAATATGCTTGTTGAAGTAGAACATCCTGATGGAGGAAAAGTAAAAATGCCAGGTAATCCTATTAAACTTTCATATACCAATGAAGATTCTTTCTCCCCTCCTCCACATTTGGGTCAGCATACAAAAGAGACACTTATCGGTTGGTGTAATTATTCTGAATTAGAAATAGAAGATTTAATTGAGAAAAAAGTTATAGCTACTTAATGTAATATGATTCTGTCTACTAAAAAGCTTAAAAAGGCAATAAAAACTATTACTAAGAACAGTATTAATAAAAGTTTCCAAAATTTAAATTTTTTTTCATCCATGTTGATTTTTTGATTAATTATAACTACTAAGGCAAAATCTATTATATATGGCAAAACAAGACCTGATTGAAATGGATGGAGAGGTTATAGAAACTCTTCCTAACACCACTTTTAGAGTTAAGTTAGAAAACGAACATGTCGTTACGGCTCATATATCCGGTCGTATGCGAAAGCATTACATAAGAATACTTACTGGCGATAAGGTAAAAGTAGAAATTACTCCTTACGATCTATCTAAAGGTAGGATTATTTTTAGGGAAAGATAAAGTTAGGACACCTTGTCTTTATCTTTAATTGATTCTTTAAATTTCAACGACAATCCATCCTCTTCCTGATTAACATAAACAACCCCTCCTTTTGAAGAAAATTGACCAAAAAGAATTTCTTCCGCTAATGGTTTTTTTATCTTTTCTTGAATCAATCGTTGCATAGGTCTTGCACCCATGGTCTTGTCATATCCTTTATCTGCTATCCAGTCTCTTGCTTGTTCAGACACTTCTAACTGGACCTTCTTTTCATCTAATTGAGCTTGGAGCTCAACAAGGAATTTATCTACTACAGTTTTAATAACATCGATGTCCAAAGGATTGAACGGAATAATTGCATCTAATCTATTTCTAAATTCTGGAGAAAATGTTTTTTTAATAATCTCCGTTCCATCACTAGTGTGATCTTGGGTATTAAATCCCATAGATGCCCTACTCATATCTTGAGCACCTGCATTAGTAGTCATGATCAACACTACATTTCTAAAATCAGCTTTACGCCCATTATTGTCAGTTAAAGTGCCATGATCCATAACCTGTAAAAGTATGTTAAATACTTCAGGATGCGCTTTTTCTATCTCATCAAGCAAAATTACTGAATGAGGATGCTTTGTTACAGATTCTGTTAATTGACCACCTTGGTCATAACCAACATATCCAGGTGGAGCTCCTATTAATCTAGAAACGGTATGCCTTTCCATGTATTCAGACATGTCAAATCTAATAAACTCAATACCCATAATTAAAGCTAGTTGCTTTGATACTTCTGTTTTTCCTACTCCAGTTGGACCTGAAAAAAGAAAAGAGCCTACAGGTTTTTCAACTAAACCCAGGCCTGCTCTAGATAGCTTAATTGAAGCTGATAAACTACTTATAGCTTGATCCTGACCAAAAATTACTCTTTTAAAATTTTCTTCTAGTTTCTCTAAAGATACCTTGTCTGAAGAAGACACAGTTTTTTCAGGCACCCTAGCAATTGATGCTACTATTTTTTCTACATCTATTTCAGATATAGTTTTTTTTCTTTTAGACTTAGGTAAGAGTCGCTGCCTTGCACCTGCTTCATCTACAACATCAATAGCTTTATCAGGTAAATATCTATCATTTATATATCTAGAAGAAAGCTCAGCTGCTGCCTTTAAAGAATTTTCTGTGTATTTAATATTGTGATGGTCTTCAAATCTACTTTTTAAACCCTTAAGAATCTTTATAGTTTCATCAACCGAAGGTTCCATAACTTCTACTTTTTGAAATCTTCTAGAAAGAGCTCTGTCTTTCTCAAATATTCCTCTAAATTCTTTATAAGTGGTTGATCCAACAAATCGAAGGCCATTTTTAGCTAAAGCTGGTTTTAATAAGTTAGATGCATCCATCACCCCTCCAGAAGTGGCCCCTGCTCCTATAATGGTATGAATTTCATCGATGAATAAAATTGAATTACTGCTTTCTTCTAATTCTTTTAATACTTGCTTAAGCCTTTTTTCAAAATCACCTCTATATTTTGTTCCAGCTAAAAGTGCTCCCATATCCAAAGAGTAGATCGTGTTTTCTTGAACTAATTCAGGTACTTTATTTTCTACTATTAATTTAGCTATGCCTTCTGCTATAGCTGTCTTACCAACACCTGATTCTCCAACAAGCAGAGGATTATTTTTACTCCTTCTAGCTAAGACCTGAATGACCCTTTCTACTTCAGCTTTTCTTCCAATAAGGGGGTCAATTCTTCCTTCTGAAGCTTCTCTGTTTAGGTTTAAAGTAAATGCTTCTAGAGCTGAGCTGTCCTTTATCTTTTCATCTTTATTAGCTGTCAGAGCCTCTTCTTCTAATTCTTCATCATTCTTTCCATGACTCATAAAAGAAACTATATCTAATCTTGTAATTCCTTCTTGCTGTAGTAAATATTTGCTCCATTTACTTCTTTTTTACCAGAAGACTGAACATGAAAAACTGCTCTTTGAAGAACTCGTTGAAATCCTAAAGTTGGCTGGATTTCTTGTTCCTCTTCTTCTGAGATCAATGGGGTTGTTTCTTTAATATAAGATTCTAGATTTTTCTGGAGGGCCTCTATATCAGCTCCACAGTAATTTAGAACTTCTATCGCATCATTATTATCTAAGATAGATAAGAATAAATGCTCAACAGTAACAAACTCATGTTTCTTTCTGTGAGCTAATTTAAACGCTTCATTCAGATTTTTTTCTAATTCGCTATCTAACATTATTCTTCATCTACTGGTTCTATTTCACTTATTAAAGGGTGCTCATTCTCTCTAGCAAAGTTATTAACTTGTGCAGACTTAGTTTCAGCAACTTCTTTTGTAAATATACCGCAAACACCCTTCCCATGGGTATGTATTGCTAACATAATTTGTGTAGCTTTGTCTCTATCTATCCCAAAAAAAGTTTGTAACACATAAACTACGAATTCCATAGGGGTGTAATCATCGTTAAAGATAACTACTCTGTATAAAGGGGGTTTCTTTAGTTTTGGTTCTATTGTTGCGACTGCAACTGAAGTTCCTTGATCTTCTTGATCTTCATCAGGCCCTAGTATTAACTCAGATCTAGTATTGTCTAGGAACATTAGTCCATATTATCAACAATTGCCTCTCCAAACTCAGAACATTTAACTAAGCTAGCTCCACTCATGAGACGTTCAAAGTCATAGGTTACCGTCTTATTTTTTATAGTTTCTGCAAGTCCTTTAATTATTAGATCTGCTGCATCAACCCAACCCATATATCTAAGCATCATTTCTGCAGACAATATTAAAGATCCTGGATTTACTTTATCTAAGCCAGTATATTTTGGAGCAGTTCCATGAGTAGCTTCAAATAGAGCTACTTTGTCTCCAAGGTTAGCACCAGGCGATATTCCTATACCTCCTACCTCAGCAGCTAAAGCATCTGATATGTAATCACCATTTAAATTTAGAGTAGCTATAACACTGTATTCATCAGGGCGTGTAAGAATTTGTTGCAAGAAAGCATCAGCTATTACATCTTTTATTATGATGTCATTTCCAGTGTGAGGGTTTTTTAACTTATGCCAAGGTCCGCCATCCAGTTCTTCTGCTTTATATTTCTCAGCAGCTAATTGATAACCCCAATCTTTAAATGATCCTTCAGTAAATTTCATAATGTTACCTTTATGAACCAAAGTTACAGAGCTTTTATCGTTTGTAATTGCATATTGAATAGCTTTATCAACTAATCTCTGTGTTCCTTCTTTTGAAACTGGCTTTATCCCAATACCGCAGTTATCAGGAAACCTTATCTTGGTAACTCCCATTTCTTTAGTTAAAAATGAAACTAGTTTTTTTGCTTCATCAGAATCGGCTTCCCATTCAATTCCTGCATATATATCTTCAGAATTTTCTCTAAAAATAACCATGTCAGTTTTTTCTGGACTAACAACCGGACTTGGTACTCCCTCAAAATACCTAATAGGTCTTTGGCAAACATATAAATCTAGTTCTTGTCTTAAAGAAACATTTAAAGACCTTATTCCACCTCCTACAGGAGTTGTTAAAGGACCTTTTATTCCAATTAAATAAGTCTCCAAAGCTAATAAAGTTTCTGATGGAAGCCAATTACCTTCACCATAAACGTTAACTGATTTTTCTCCACAATATATTTCCATCCAGGATATTTTCTTTTTACTGTCATAAGCCTTTAACACTGCATTATTAACTACGTCAATCATTGCAGGAGTTATGTCAGAGCCTATTCCATCTCCTTCTATAAAGGGAATAATTGGGTTATCTGGAATAATAAGATTTCCGGAAGCATCAAACTGAATCTTTTTGCCTTCTTTCGGTATTTCTATGTGCTTAAATTCCATATTTAGCAATAAATTTTGTGAGCGGGACCGGAATTATATAGCATATACCCCTTAAATCTAATCTTATCCAAAGAATAATGAGCAAAGGTAAAGTTTTACTAGGACTATCTGGCGGAGTAGATTCATCTGTATCTGGATTAATACTAAAGAACAGTGGGTATCAAGTAGATGCACTTTTTATGAAAAATTGGGAAGACGATGATGGGTCACCTTATTGTAGTATTAAAGAAGACTTTTTGGATGCAGCTTTTGTTGCTGACCAACTAAAAATAGAGTTATTTGAAGAAAATTTTTCAAAAGAATACAGGGAAAAAGTATTTAATTATTTTCTAAATGAACTAAAAGCTGGAAGAACTCCAAATCCAGACATACTGTGTAATCGTGAAATTAAATTCGATAGTTTCTTTAATTACGCTATGGACGCAGGCTATGACTTTATTGCTACAGGACATTACGTAAGAAGCAAAAAAAATAAAGGGAAAACAACTCTCTTAAAAGGTAAAGATAAAGGTAAAGATCAAAGTTATTTTCTTCATTCTGTAAATTCAAAAGCTTTAGCTAAGTCTATCTTTCCTTTAGGTACTTTAAATAAAATAGAAGTTAGAAAAACTGCAAAAAAAGAAGGTCTTGTTACAAGTGAAAAAAAAGATAGTACAGGAATATGTTTTATTGGCGAAAGACCATTTCCTGAATTCCTGAATAATTACCTACCCCATGATCCAGGGATAATTGAAGATGAAAACGGTAATGAAATAGGTGAACATAAGGGTCTAGCTTTCTATACTCTAGGCCAAAGACAAGGATTAGGAATAGGAGGTTTAAAGGATTCTACAAATGATCCATGGTATGTTGCAAAAAAAAACCTTAAGAATAATACCTTAGTTGCAGTTCAAGGAAATAACCATCCCCTTTTGATGTCGTCACAACTAGAAACAGCTAACTTAAAGCTAATTAATGAATTAGATAAGAAAAGATTTTATGGAAAGGCAAAGGTTAGATACAGACAAGAAGATCAAGACTGCTTTATTGAAATTCTAGATAAAACCTTAAAGGTAAAGTTTAAGGAAAAACAAAGAGCCGTAACACCAGGTCAGTCAGTGGTAATTTATAAAGATGATGTTTGTCTTGGCGGAGGGGAAATAAATAACATTCTTTAGGGTGATTTATAAACCCTGCCTGATTTCATTACAAAATCTACTTCTTCTAAGATAGTTATATCCTCTACTGGATTTCCGTTCACTGCAATTATATCTGCAATCTTTCCTTCCGCTAAACTGCCAAACTGCTCATATTCTCCCAATAATTTTGCAGCTTCAACAGTTGCCGACTGAATAGCTTTCATAGGAGGCATACCGGCCTCTACCATATGTTTGAATTCCGTAGCATTATTTCCGTGGGCTGAAACACCTGTATCTGTACCGTAGGCAATTTTTACTCCAGCTTGGTAGGCTTTGCCAAATGTACCTTTAATTTGAGGTCCTATTTCAGCAGCTTTAGGTCTTACTAATTCTGGAAAAAAATCAGGATCTTGAGCTTTTTCAGCAACCCACAATCCAGCAATAATTGTTGGTACATAATAAGTTCCTTTTTCTCTCATTAACCTCATGCCTTCATCATCCATTAAGGTACCGTGTTCTATGGAATGAACTCCAGCCCGTACAGCTCTTTTTATACCTTCAGATCCATGTGCATGTGCAGCAACTTTAAAACCGTAATCTTTAGCCATATTAACTATTTGAGTAATTTCTTCTTCGGTAAGTTGGGGGTTCTGACTATTCTTTGCATTACTTAATACTCCCCCTGTCGCTGTTATTTTAATTAGGTCTGCTCCCTCCTTGTATCTAAATCTAACTGCTTTAGATGCATCGTTTACACTATTTACAATGCCTTCCGCAGGCCCAGGATCGGAAGTTAAAGACTGATTTAATGAATTAGTAGAATCTCCATGACCTCCAGATGAAGCAATAGTAGTACCAGAAGAAAAAATTCTTGGTCCAATTACTATTCCTTTATTAATTGCATTTCTTAGGCTGATTGAGACACCTCCGCTATCACCTAAATTTCTAACACTGGTAAATCCAGCCATTAGAGTCTTTTCAGCATTTGAAACTGCTCTTATTGCATAATCCCCTGCATTTAAGCTTATCCTTTCTTGGTAGGAGTTTTTACTGTATTCAGAACTTAAATGAACATGCATATCCATTAAGCCTGGTAGAACTGTATAACCACTAAGATCTATAAACTCATCTTCAGAATCAGGTGTTATATACCCCGTCTCTATTGCTTGAATTTTAGAGCCCTCAATAACAATACTCATTTCTGGAGAAGGTACTGAACTTTCACCATTAATTAGTAACCCTGCATGAATAACTGTGGCTGAAGATAAAACTTGTAAGAAATTAAATAATAATAAAAATGCTACTATCGAAAACTTTTTCATAGTTACCAGTTTGCTTCTTAGCTTTAGATAACGCAAGTATCATTAATGATAAGTTATAATTCGTTTTTCACTGTAAAAATATGAAAATAACAGAACTGTCTGCGATATCACCTATTGATGGTAGGTATTCTCAACTTGTAGAAAGCCTTCAAGAAATTTTCAGTGAATATGCATTAATAAAATACAGGATCTTTGTAGAGATTGAATGGTTTATTCACCTCTCAAAACAACGAAATATTAAAGAGCTTCCCCATCTAACAAAACAATCAATAACCTATCTTTCTAATATAGAAAAAAACTTTAACTTGACTGAAGCTAGGAAAGTAAAAAATATAGAAAAAAAGACTAACCATGATGTTAAGGCAGTTGAATATTATTTAAGAGATCAATTTACAAAATCTAAGCAGTTAAAAGGATTGTCAGAGTTCATACATTTTGGGTGTACTTCAGAAGATATTAATAATATAAGTTACGCATTAATGGTAAAAGATGCTTCTAAACTTCTAATCTCTAAGCATATTAATAAATTTAATAGCTTATTAAAGAAAAAAGCTCATCAATATGCTGAGATTCCTATGGTATCCAGAACGCATGGGCAAGTGGCTACACCAACTACTGTGGGCAAAGAATTAGCTAATTTTTCTTCTAGAATAGACCTAATATCTATTGTAATCAGTAAGACTGGTTTAAGAGGAAAAATAAATGGTGCAGTAGGAAATTATAATGCTCATTTAATAGCCTATCCTAATGTGGATTGGGAGAAAGTTTCGAAAACTTTTATTACAAAAGTTGGTCTCCTCTGGGCTCCCTATACTACTCAAGTAGAACCTAAAGATAGCATGGCTAAATTATTTAATGGTCATGAGCGTTTAAATAATGTTCTTCTAGATTTCAGTCGTGATATGTGGGGCTATATATCAATTGATTATTTCTCGCAAAAGACAGTCGAAGGCGAAGTTGGCTCCTCAACTATGCCACATAAGGTAAATCCTATAGATTTTGAGAATGCTGAAGGTAATTTAGATTTAGCAAACTCTATTTTTTATTTTCTTTCATCTAAGATTACTAAGTCTAGGTGGCAGAGAGATCTCTCTGATTCCACTTCTATGAGAAATATAGGAAGTTGCTTTGCATATACCTTAATAGCTCTTTCTTCACTTATTAAAGGTATTAATAAGCTTGAAGTTAATAAAAAAGTTATAAATCAAGATTTAGAGAATGCTTGGGAGGTACTTACAGAAGCTATTCAGACAGTAATGAGAAAACATCATATAGAAAGTGGTTATGAAGTAATGAAAAAGATATCTAGGGGTAAAAATATTAAAAAAGAAGATGTCCATTCCATCATCAATAGCTTAGATATCCCTACAGCTGAAAAAAATAAGCTACTTAAGCTAACGCCTTCTACTTACCTAGGCTTATCCAAAAAACTTGCGAAACAAATTTAACTGGGCCGCAAACCTTTTATTGATTTATTTTTGGTCTTGTTTAAAATCCTTTTCTTTCTTATAACAGGCAACTAAAATCTTTCTAATAAGTTAGTTTCACAATATTTAGAAGAACATATGATTAAATACAAAGATCTCATTGCAGAATTTAAAAATTTAAAAAACTCTAAAGGAACTCTTTTAGGGGGCGTTGATCCTGAGCATGCAGCAAGAATGAAGTTGCAAAACAGATTTTCAACCGGACTGGATATAGCAAACTACACTGCTGAAATAATGCATCAAGATATGAAGGATTATGATAAAGATCCTTCGAACTACACTCAATCTTTGGGCTGTTGGCATGGATTTACAGCACAACAAATGGTCATGGCAGCAAAAAAATACCAGAAAACTACTTCAAAGAGCTATGTTTATCTTAGTGGATGGATGGTTGCTGGACTGAGATCAGAATTTGGTCCCCTCCCCGATCAAAGCATGCATGAAAAGACTTCAGTACCTGCATTAATTAATGAAATCTATACTTTTTTAAAACAAGCTGATGCCCGAGAGCTTCAACACTTATTTCTTGAACTAGATGAAGCTAGAGAAAAAGGTACTAATGAAGAAGAAATAATTGAAAAAATAGATAACTTTGAAACTCATGTTGTTCCTATCATTGCTGATATAGATGCAGGATTTGGAAATGAAGAAGCAACTTATTTGTTAGCTAAGAAAATGATAGAGGCTGGTGCTTGTTGTATACAAATAGAAAATCAAGTTTCAGATGCTAAACAATGTGGGCACCAAGCTGGGAAAGTTACAGTTCCTCATGAAGACTTCTTATCAAAAATTAACGCTATTAGATATGCATACCTAGAATTGGGTATAGATAATGGCCTTATAGTGGCTAGAACCGATTCTTTAGGAGCTGGATTAACCCAAAAAGTGCCAGTTTCTAAGGAACCTGGTGATATAGCTAGTAGATACAATGACTTCCTTGAGACAGAAGCAATTGAAGACATCAATGAACTTACTCAATACGATATAGCTATTCAACAAAATGGAAAACTAGTTAAACCGGTAAGACTAGAAAATGGTCTGTATGCATTTAGAGAAGGAACAGGTGTTGATAGAGTAATTTTAGATTGTATTACCAGTCTTGAATCAGGTGCAGACCTATTGTGGATAGAGACGGAAAGACCTAACGTTAAGCAAATTGCTGATATGGTTAAGGAAGTAAGAAAGGTACATCCAGAAGCTAAACTTGTTTATAACAACTCTCCTTCTTTTAATTGGACATTGGCTTTTAGAGAACAGGTCTATAACGAATGGTCTAGTTCAGGAAAAGATGTATCTGAATATCCAGACCCTAAAACTGAACCTAAGGGTCTCATGGAACAAAAGTTTGATAAATCTGAATTATCGAAAGAAGCAGATGAGTTAATTCAAAGGTTCCAAAAGGATGCTGCAAATCAAGCGGGTATATTCCATCACCTTATTACCCTACCCACATACCACGATACCGCTTTAGGAACTCATATACTTGCAGAAGGATATTTTGGAGATGAAGGTATGTTAGCTTATGTTAAAAATATCCAACGCGAGGAGATTAGACGAGATATTGCCTCAGTGAAGCATCAAGACTTAGCAGGCTCGACAGTTGGTGATGAGCATAAGGAATACTTTTCTGGTGATAATGCTTTATTGGCTGGCGGTAAAGATAATACGATGAATCAATTTTAAATATAGATAAGTTTTTTTATTTGCACTTAGCTGGGTCTCCTCCACAAATCTCACAATCACCAACTTCCCCCATAGTCTTTAGTCCACCACAAGACCCTGCTATGGGTTTTCTTCCGAATATGACCCCAATTGACATAGCAAAAAATATTAATAAAAGAAAAATAAAACTAATTAAAATTGTACTCATTTCTTAATTTTAATATCTATTAAAACCATTTTGAAGATTTAAGGATAAATTTTTCATTTTCTTTAATGATATAAAGTGCCTTAATTTTATTCTTATTGGAAAAGTCTAGGCCTTTTTCTAAACCCATAACATTTAATGCAGTAGCTAGGGCATCTGCTTTCATGGCATTTTCAGCTATAACAGAAACAGAAATATGTTCTCTATTTATAGGCTTAAATGTTTGCGGATCAATAGTATGTGAAAATGTATTACCATTTAGCTCAATAAAATTTCTGTATTCACCTGAAGTAGCAAGTGACAAATTTTTATACTCCTTAGATGACAAAGTCATGATAGGTGAGTTAGTTTCATCAGGATTTTCTATGGCTGCTAACCAAGGGATGTTCTTTTGCTTATTCCCTTTATACCTAATCTCACCACCTAATTCGATGAAATAAGAGTTTATTGAAAGAGAATTAAAAAAAGAAGACAGGTGGTCAATCGCAAATCCTTTAGCAACTGCAGACATGTCTATATAAACATCATTTATACGTTTAATGCGTTTTTTTGTTTCGTCAACTTTAAATGAAATACAACTAACTTGATCTTTTAGTTCTTCTAATTTATTAATCTGACGATTATTTGAAATTTGTGGAGGACCAAAACCATAAAAATTTACAAAATGCCCAATACTTATATTGAAAGCTCCTTGTGTTTCTATACATAATTGTTGGGAGAAAGTAGCAACTTTTATAAAATTTTCTGAAACTTCAATCCAATCACCTATATTTGAACTATTTAATCTAGAAATAGAAGAGGTATCAATGTAAGTAGACATCTCTTGATTAACAGAATCTAAAGAACTATAGATACCTTCTTCGATTAAATCCTGGTCATAATCAACAAGAATAACTTTATAGGTAGTTCCCATAATGTTACCACTATAGGTAGTTGTGTAGTTTCTTTCCCAAGTAAAAAAAATTAGTACTCCTAATATCCCTATCAGGAACAGAAGTAAAAATCTTCGTTTCAAGCTGATAAATTGAATAGTCTAGCTACCAAAATCATCGAATCTAATAGCTTCAGGCTCAACACCTAAATCATCTAACATACTAAAAACAGCATTCATCATTGCCGGAGGTCCACACATATAATATTCACAATCTTCCGGTGATTCATGGTTTTTTAAATACTCATCTAATATAACTTGATGAATAAAGCCTGTTGGCCCCTCCCAATTATCTTCAGGTTGTGGACTATCAAGAGCAAGAGTCCATTTAAAGTTTTCATTATTTCTTGCTAATTCGTCATACTCTTCTTTGTAGAATACTTCTTTTAAACTTCTTGCTCCGTAAAAAAAAGTTATTTTTCTATTTGTATTAATCCTTAATAATTGATCAAAAATATGTGATCGCATTGGTGCCATTCCTGCTCCACCGCCTATAAAAATCATTTCTGCTTCACTCTCATTGGCAAAGAAGTCTCCAAATGGTCCAAAAATAGTTAGTTTATCTCCAGGCTTTAAATTAAAAAGATATGAAGTCATTTCACCAGGAGGATAATCAGTTCCAGGAGGCGACAATTCTATTCTCACATTAAATTTCATAATGCCTTTTTCTTCAGGATAATTTGCCATCGAATAAGCACGTATTACAGTTTCTTTTATAGAAATAGAGTTATTCCAGAAGTTAAATCTTTCAAGATCATCGTTGTATTTTTTATCAATATTAAAATCTTTGAAGTCAATATCACACGGGGGGATCTCCATTTGTACATATCCTCCAGCCTTAAAATTTACCTCTTCTCCTTGTGGTAATTTAAGAACTAGTTCTTTAATAAAAGTTGCTACATTATCATTAGAAATAACTTCACATTCCCATTTTTTAGCACCAAATACCTCATCGGGTACCTGAACCTTCATATTATCTTTTACTGCAACTTGGCATGAAAGCCTCCAACCCTCTCTTTTTTCATGATTTGTAAAATGGGTTTCTTCAGTAGGAAGAATTGCTCCTCCGCCTTCCAAGATGACGCATTTACACTGAGCACAAGTTCCCTTACCTCCACAAGCAGAAGAAAGGAACATCTCTTCATTTGCTAAGGTTTGAAGGAGTTTATCTCCTGCTTGGACATGTAAAATCCTATCTGGATCTTCATTTAGCTGAATTTGCACATTTCCAGTAGCTATTAAGAATTTTCTTGATATTAGAATTACTATTACCATCAAATTAACAGAAACAGTAAAGGCTATTACGCCTAAAAATATATCACTTAAGAATAATTCATTCATGGTTACAGAATAATTCCTCCAAATGACATGAAGGCAAAACACATTAAGCCTACTGTAATAAAAGTTATGCCTAAACCTTGTAACCCTTCAGGAATATCAGCATATTTAAGCCTTTCCCTCACTCCAGCTAAAGCCAATATGGCCAAAGCCCAGCCAGCTCCAGCTCCAAAGCCATAAACTATACTTTCTGTAAAAGTATAGCTCCTTTCCACCATAAATAATGAAGCACCTAGAATGGCGCAATTAACAGTTATTAGAGGCAAGAAAGATCCTAAAGCATTGTATAAAGCTGGTACATATTTATCTAAGAGCATCTCCAAGATTTGAATAACAGCTGCAATAATGCCTATATAAGTTATTAAACCAACAAACTCCAGATCTGAATTTGGAATTCCCATCCAAGCTAAAGCTCCAGGCTTTAAAAAATTCATATAAATAAAATTATTTATTGGTACAGTGATTGTAAGAACAGCAATGACTGCCATCCCTAAACCACCGGCAGCTTTAACATTTTTAGATATAGCAAGAAAAGTACACATACCAAGAAAATATGCTAAAGCGATATTTTCTACAAAAACTGCTGTTATAAAGAGGTTTAGATAGTATTCAAACATATTTAAACCCTTGTTCCAGCTTCCTTAGTCTCAAGATTATTCCTCGCTACTTGAAATTCTGGTTCTTCTATTTGTTCAACTTTCCAGCTTCTCAAGAACCAAATGAATAATCCAATAAGAATGAATGAACTTGATGACAGCACCATATAGTTGTTACCTAGGTACCAACCTCCATTTTGTGTAAGAATGAGAATTTCATAGCCAAATAAAGTACCTGAGCCGAATAGCTCCCTTATAGTTGCTACAATTATTAAGATTAAGCTATACCCTAGTCCATTGCCAAGACCATCTAAAAAACTTAGCCAAGGGCCATTTTGCATTGCATAAGCTTCAGCCCTTCCCATAACTATGCAGTTAGTTACAATTAAGGCAACAAATACACCAATAGTTTTACTAGTTTCATAGTCGTAAGCTTTTAATACTTCATCCACAAGGACTACCAAAGAAGCTATTAAAGTTATTTGCACTATCATTCGTACGTTGGTAGGAATATGGTTTCGGATAATTGAAACGAATAAATTTGATAAACAAAGTACTGATGTGAGAGCCAAACACATAAGCAATGTTGGATATAAATTTGTAGTAACAGCTAAAGCAGAGCAAATGCCTAGAATTTGTAAGGCTATAGGATTGTCATTAAAAATTGGGTTTAAAAGAACCTCTCTAGCTTTAGACATTTAAGGCCTCCTCATTTTCAATTTCAACTTTAAGCTTATTTAAGAATTTAGCGTAGCCTAACTCACCCAGCCAAAAAGTAAGCATGTTAGATACACCCCTACTTGTTATGGTTGCTCCTGATAATCCATCTACTTGATATCTTCTTTCTGGAGATTCAAGGTTTACTAAACCTTTAATGACTTCAATTTTAAATTCACCTGAAGAAGACCTAATCTTTTTTCCTCTCCATTTTGATTTCCAACGCGGATTGTCTACTTCTGCTCCTAAACCTGGAGTTTCTTTATGAGAAAAATACTCTAATCCAATTATTGTATTTAAATCAGGTTCAATAGCTAAATAACCATATAAAGTTCCCCAAAGACCCAATCCACGCACAGGAAGAATGACAGCCTTTATGTTATTGTTTTCTTTATAGAGATAAATCTTTATAAAATTTTCTCTTCTTTTTAAAGAGCTGATGTCTGTATCAGAACTTAATTGAACTGAAGTTAAAGGATCTTTTGAATAATCCTCAGACTCAAATTTCTTGCCGTCAAAGCTTTTTGGATCTAATGAATCAGCATATTCACCAGTATCAAGATTAATAACCCTTTCTTCGATGGCCATAAAAAGTTCTTCTATATTTTTTTGATCTGTTAAGAGACCAGCTGAGGAAAGTATTTTTGATTGTTGATCTTTTTGTTTAAGAAGCTTTTGTTGATCCCTTAATCCCACTGCTGTTAAAGAAATGATAATGGAGCAAACTAAACACAGAGTTATGCCAACAAATAAAGTTTTGAGAAGAGTATCGTTTTTATTCATAGCTTGCTTGAATTTTTAATCTTCTTTTAATGTTAGATTCTTTTACGTAGTGATCTATGAGCGGTGAGAAAAGATTAGCGAATAAAATAGCTAACATCATTCCTTCTGGAAAAGCTGGGTTTATAACTCTTATAAGTACGACCATAATGCCTATAAGAACGCCATATATCCATCTCCCAGCATTGGTATGAGAACCTGTTACTGGTTCTACTGCCATAAAGGCAAGGCCAAAGGCATAGCCTCCAACTACTATGTGCCAAATAAAAGTCAGGTTAAACATAGGATTAGTTTCTGATCCTATTACATTAAATAGTAGAGAAGTTATTAAAGTACCAAAGAGCACTCCTAAAACAATTCTCCAAGAAGCAACTCTTGTCCACAGAAGCATGAGGAGTCCTAGAAAAATAAATAAAGCTGAAGTTTCTCCAGCAGATCCTGGAATGCTACCAATAAAAGCTTCAAACCAGGAATAGTTAGTCTGGATGCCGCTAAGTCCTTCTTCGGCTCCTATGCCTAATATTGTAGGAGAACTATAACCGTCTAATGCTGTCCATACTGAGTCTCCTGACCAATAAGTAGGATATGCAAAATAAAGGAATACCCTTCCTGTTAATGCAGGATTTAAAAAGTTTTTACCTGTTCCTCCAAATATTTCCTTGCCTATGACGATACCAAAACTTATACCCATTGCTACCTGCCAAAGAGGTACATCTGGAGGACAACAAAGAGCGAATAGAATTGTAGTTACAAAAGCCCCTTCACTAATTTCATGATTTCTAATCTTTGCAAAGACCATCTCCCAACCTATACCAACTACAAAGGTAACAGCATAGATAGGAATGAAATAACATGCGCCGAACCATAAACAATCAAAAAAACTATTTGGGTCGTAACCGCAAAGTAAATTAATAAATATGAAATGCCAGTCATTGGTAAACTCACCTCCTCCGCCTGAAGCGCCGGACAGAGCCTGGAAACCAATGTTATACATTCCATAAACTGCAGCAGGTATGGTAGCAGCCATAACGGTAACCATAATTCTCTGAACATCTGAAGCATCTCTTATATGTAATAATCCAAATGTTCTTCTGCTAGATGAATAGAAAAAGTTTTCTATAACATCAAAGATTGTCCACCAATTTTCATATTTTCCACCTGTAGAGAATTTAGGTTTTAAATCATCAAAGACTTTTCTTAGTCTATCCATAATTTAGCCCTCAACCTCTATTGTGGTTAGTCGTTCTCTAAGTAAATATCCAAAATCATACTTAGATGGACAAACAAAACTACAAAGAGCTAAATCTTCTTCATCTAATTCCAACACACCTAAAGATTGCAACTGCTCAGTATCTCCAACTGCTAACTCTCTTAGCAATAAAGATATAAGTAAATTTAAAGGGAAAACTTCTTCATAAACACCCACAGGAAGAATTGCTCTATCTGGTCCATACATCCTTGCTTTAATATCAAATTTTTTATTTTTAAATAGTGAAGAGATAAAAATTCCTAACTTTGAATATCTTTTTGTTCCCAACAAAGCCCAGTCAAATAATTCTCTATCAGAAGAATTTGGTTCTTCTATTGCACAGATTTGATTATGGTATCTGCCAAGATAAGCATAAGGTCCTATTGACTCCCTTCCATTAATTAGAGATCCACTTACAACTCGGTTCTCTGAATGACTCAATTCGCCAGCGCAGATCTCATCAATACAAGCTCCTATTCGTGTTGAAATAATTCTTGGGTTTTCTATTTTGGGACCTGAAAAGCATATGTGTTTAGTTGTGGGTATTTTTCCTTCTTTAAAAAAAGTGCCTATAGAAATTACGTCTGAATAGCCAATTGACCAGTTAATGTTATTTAAGCTCGCAGGAGAAATAAAATGCATATGGGTTCCTGTTAAACCAGAGGGATGTGGCCCATCAAAACCATGCCTATAAATATTTTCCTCTAACTCAAAGTCTAAATTTGTTTTATTTTTTACACAGACATGTACAGGACAGTTAGATAAGAGCTTTATAGCCCTTAAACCTAACTTAAAAGAATCAGCATTATTATTAATAATTATCTCTGGATCCATCGCTAGAGGATTTGTATCCATACAATTAATGAATATAGATTTAGGATTAGAATCTATTTTAGGTATTTTGCTAAAAGGTCTTGTTCTAAAAGATGTCCACAAGCCAGATTTAATTAAATTTTCTCTTATTGAAGAGTTATCATGATTAGATAAATCTATAGTTTTGATATCAATGAAAGATTCTTCTTCTTCACTTTCATCTATTTCTATAACGACAGACTGTAAGGCTCTTTTATCTCCTCTATTCACAGACTCTATTACTCCCCCACCCGGAGAAGTAAATAGAACTCCTTTGTTCTTTTTATCTTCAAATAAAGGTTGCCCAATCTTTACATGGTCCCCTTCTTTAACAAGCAAGGAAGGTTTTAAGCCATGGTAATCAGCACCTAGAAGTGCTACAGATCTTGGTTTTTTGAAGTCAGTGATCTTGTGTTCAGGAGAACCAGAGATAGGAATATCTAAACCGTTTCTTATTTTTTTCATCCCCTCTCTTTTTTTTGAGGTGAATTAAGTATTTAAGGAGCAGTAAAATTCGCGCGTATTATAGTGTTGAAGAGATTTATTTACTAGTTAGATTATTGATATTCTGGGTACCTTTTATAGGTTAGTCCGACCATTTCTTTAGCTAAACCAAGTAACTGAACTGTATAACCAAATTCATTGTCATACCAAACATAAAGTATTGCATGATTTTCGTTACAGATAGTAGCCGCTGAGTCAATAATTCCAGCATATCTATTTCCTACCAAGTCAGATGAAACGATTTCACTTGAATTAGTAAAGTCTATTTGGTCTTTATATTTAGAGTGGAAAGCTATTTGTCTTAAGAAATTATTTAATTCAGTAGCATCCATCGATTTTTTTAAGTTAAGTTTCATAATGGCTAAAGAAACATTAGGAGTAGGAACTCTTATTGCATTAGCAGTTAATTTTCCTTCAAGCTCAGGTAATATCTGGCCTACTGCCTTACCTGCTCCTGTCTCAGTGATCACTAGATTCAGTGCAGCACTTCTCCCCCTTCTAGATTTTTCATGAAAATTATCTATCAAATTTTGATCGTTGGTATAAGCATGTACAGTTTCGATATGCCCAGAAATGATTTCAAATTCATCATTTAAAACTTTAAGGACTGGGACTATGGCATTTGTTGTGCATGAGGCAGCACCTAAGATATTATCCTTTGAACCCACTATTTCATTATTTATGCCATGAACGATGTTTTTTAACTTGCCTTTAACTGGTGCTGTTAACAGAACCTTATTAATTCCTTTGCTCTTTAAATGACTCTCTAAGCCCTTCTTGTCTCTCCAAACACCAGTATTATCTATCAATAAAGCCTTTTTAATTCCGTAGCTGGAATAATCAATAGAGTCTGGTTTATCTGCATAAATTATTTTTACTTCACTTCCATTAATTATTAATTGCTCATTATTTTCTTCTACTCTAATGGTTCCTTTAAAAGGACCATGTACTGAATCAGTTCTTAATAAATTAGCTCTTTTTATTAAATCACCTTTACCAGATTTTCTAACCACAATGGCTCTTAACCTTAAGTTGTCACCTCCTCCAGAATCTTCAACTAAAAGTCTAGCTAATAATCTTCCAATCCTTCCAAAACCAAATAAAACAACATCCTGGGCATCTTCTAAAACTGAGCCCTTTTTTCCTACTAAATCTTTTACAGAGTTGATTACAAATTCTTCCATTGCCATCTTCTTATCGTCAAATAAATAAGCAGCAGCTATGATTCCAATATCTACTTCTGACGGTCCTAGTTCTAAAGAAATCAAAGAAGTTATAACTTGGTAAGTTTCAAATTCACTTAATTCATTATTTTCTGCCTCTCTGACAAACCTGTGAGCTTGCATAATCTCAGAAACTGAAAGGTTAACTAGAAGTTTCCCGTAGAGCATCAGATGAACATTATTTCTATACAAACGACCTATCATAGGAAGCATTTCTTCTGCTAATGCTTGTCGGTACTGAAAATCACCAAAAGTATCTAGCGGAAGATTTGATCTTTTTCTCTTATCTGGTTGATCAGAAGCCATGTTTCTTAGTTATAGTTGTGAGTATCTTTTTAAATGATAATCAGTATTTCCAAATATTGAAATTATTGTTGTTAATCTTTTAAAAAAATGACCTACATTTAGTTCATCTGTTACACCCATTCCGCCGTGAAGTTGGACTGACTGTTGGCCAATAAATTTTGCTGCCTTACCTACTTGATACTTTAAACCAGAAATTGATTTCTTTGCGTCTTGAGACCCTTCAACATTCTTAATGGTAGCCATATACAATAGAGATTTACTTTGTTCATATTCCATAAACATATCTACCATTCGATGTTGTAGTACTTGAAACTTTCCTATGGGCTGACCAAATTGTTCCCGGGTCTTAGTATATTCCACAGTTGTCTTATACAGCACCTCCATTGCGCCAACGGCTTCCGCACAAATAGCTAAAGTAGCATTATCAATTGCACCTTCTAATAATTGGAAACCCTGATCTTCACTACCTAAAAGGCAACTTGAGGGAATTTTAACATTCTCTAGTGTTAACTCTGATGCCCTTCTCCCATCTACTGTTGGATAGTTTCTTAATGAAACACCTTCTTGATTAGCATCAATAACTAATAAAGTTATTCCATCCTTTTCAGCCTGATTACCAGTTGTTCTAGTAGAAATAATTAATTTATTAGCATTGGGTCCATTCATTACAACTGACTTAAATCCATTTACTATATAGCTTCCATCTTGTAATTTAGCTTCAGTTGTAACATCTGCTAAATTAAATCTACTTTGAGGTTCGGTAAACCCTAAGGCTAAATGCATGTCACCAGCTATTACTTGATCTAATATTTCGCTTTTTTGGTCTTCTGTTCCACATGAATCTATTAAACCTGAGCACAAAATTATAGTTTCTAAAAAAGGCTCTACTACAAGACCTTTACCAAACTCTTCCATAATGATCATTGATTCAAGTGCTGTTCCACCAAATCCACCTGATTCTTCACTTAAAGATATACCTAACCAACCCAGTTCAGCAAAAGTCTTCCAGTTGTCTTCGCTGAAACCAAGATCTGAAGAAACAAGATTTTGTCTCTTTTCCCATTCATAATCCCTTTGTATAAATTGAGCAACTTGTCCCTGAATTAGCGTTTGTTCTTCGTTAAAATTAAAATCCATATTTACAATCCTAATATTGCTTTTGAAATTACATTTCTCTGTATCTCATTACTTCCACCGTAAATTGATACTTTTCTAAAGTTTAAATAATGTGGCATTGCTGAACCAGCATAATCTGGACCTATGGATGCATTAGAGCCTAATTCTGCTTCCGTTAAAAATGGATGTGCATAATAACCAAGCATTTCTATAAAGAGCTCTGAAATACTTTGCTGAAGTTCTGTACCTTTAATTTTTAATATTGATGACTCAGGTCCTGGAGCTCCGCCTGAAGATATTTGCGACAAAGTTCTTAGTTCAGTGAATTCAGTTGCTGTTAGCTCTATTTCTGCTGCTTCAATCTTATTTCTAAAATTAGTATCCTCTAAGAGACTAGCCTCTCCTACTATAAGATCAGAAGATATTTCCTTTAATCTTTTCAATTCTCTTTTTAATGCAGCTATCCCAGCTATTCCTGTTCTTTCATGCATCAAGAGGAACTTAGCAATATTCCATCCCTGCCCTTCTTCTCCAATGAGATTAGTAGTAGGAACTTCAACGTTATCAAAATAAACCATATTTACTTCATGAGCACCATCTATAGTAATTATTGGTTTGACCTCAACGCCTTTTGATTTCATATCAATTAAAAGAAAACTAATGCCTTCTTGCTTGATATCTGTAGTTTCAGTTCTTACTAAACAAAAAATCCAATCTGCATGTTGCGCTAAAGTAGTCCAAGTCTTAGTGCCGTTAACTAAGTAGGCATCTCCCTTACGTTCTGCCTTTGTTTGCAAAGAAGCAAGATCCGATCCTGAACCTGGTTCAGAATATCCTTGGCACCACCAAGTATCACTATTAAGAATTCCGGGAAGAAATTTTTTCTTTTGCTCCTCTGTTCCAAAGGTATACACCACTGGACCGCACATATTAACTCCAAAGGGTATAAGCACTGGTGTATTAGCTCCAGCTAATTCATTTTGTAAAATATAAATTTGTGTAGGAGTTAAGCCTGTCCCTCCATGTTCCTTTGGCCAATTTATAGCAAACCAACCTCTAGACGCTAAAATTTTTTGCCAAGAAATAATATCTTCCTTCTCTAAAGGTAATCTCTTATCTTGTTTCTCTTTTATCCCAAGAGGATACTCAGAAGTCAGAAAATCTCTTACTTCTGCTTGAAAATCTAGATCTTCCTTAGAAAATGTTAAATCCATAATTTACACTCAGTCTAAAATAAGGCCGTATTATACACTTACGTTTAAAGGTCTAAATATATAAGCATTTTTATAATGGTAACTAAGAATAATAGAAATAATAATTTTCAAGAGCAATTGTTCTCCTTGGCTAATCAAAAAGATCAAAAAGTTATCATAACTTCGAACCCCTTATTAGCTGAATTAACTTACCAAGAATTGGTAAAGAGAGATCAAAAAGTTAGTCTTTTCCCTCACACCGAAACACTACCATATGACTTTTTTTCTCCTTCAAAACATATTAAGAATCTTAGGATGCAAGCTCTTTCAAGATTACTTGCAGATGAAATAAATATCTTGATCATTTCAATACAAGCTTTGGTGAGTCCTTGCCCGGATAAAACTCACTTATTACCTTTTGAGTTACTAGAAGCAAATAAAGACATAGATAGAAAAAACCTTATTTCCGGGCTTCAAAACTCAGGTTATGAAAGAAAAGATATAGTAAAAGAAGTTGGTGAGTTCGCTATTAGGGGATCAATAATAGATATCTACGCAACTGGATATGATGAACCCATAAGAATTGAAATCAGTGAGTCTAAAATTGAATCTCTAAGGACTTTTGATCCAACTTCTCAAATTACAACACAAAAAATAAATTCTTTCTCTGCTATTCCTCCATACGAATATGCTCTAAACCAAAAGGGTATAAATATATTTAAAAAAAATTGGAGAAATTATTTTGATACTTTTGAAGAAGATAGCGATATCTTTAAATCTATAGCAAAAGGTAGAGCTGAAGAAGGTTCTGAAATCTACCTACCATTATTTTTTCATGGAAAAACAAGCGTTATTAACTACTTAGATAAATTCGATGCTGTTTTTTTAGATAAAAACGTCTTAAAAGAGATAAAAAATTATGAATTATTAATCAATGAAAGGTATGAGGAATACAGATACGACATAACAAGACCCTTAGTTAAACCTAGTGAATTATTTTTAACTAAAAATGAGTTTAAAGATTTTTTAAAAGACCGAGAAGTAACAAACATTTCCTTTAAAAAATTTAATTCCAAGAAAACTATCAAATCCAAGATCAAATCTTTTCAACCCAAAAAAGAATATAACCATCAAATACCTGCAATTGATGATCGTGTAGTTCATTTGTTCCATGGGATAGGAATTTTTAAAGGCTTAAAAAATATTAAAACTAATAATACAAGTAATGAATGTTTAGAAATTGAATATAGAAATAATAGTAAAGTCTTCGTTCCAATTGAATCCATGCACTTAGTCTCTAAATATTTTGGACCTGAGGAAATTAACATAGATGAACTAGGTTCAAAGAAATGGGAAAGAAAAAAAACATTAGCCATTAAAAAGACGTTCGATACTGCTGCTGAACTTTTAAAAACACAAGCAAAAAGAAATTCAAGAAAGGGAAAAAAATACCAAATCCCAAAGAACGAATATGTTGAATTTTGTAGAGAATTCCAGTTCATAGAAACTCAAGATCAAAAAAATACTATTTTAGAAATTGAGAAGGATCTTCAAGACTCTATACCAATGGATAGGTTAGTTTGTGGCGAGGTAGGTTTTGGAAAAACAGAAGTAGCCATGAGAGCATCTTTCATTTCCGCCTTTAATAACTCTCAGACATGTATATTGGTGCCAACAACAGTTTTGGCTCAACAGCATTACGAAAGTTTTATTAAAAGATTTTCTCATTCTCCTATAAATATTCAGAAACTTAGTAGAGATATTACTGTAAGGAAAAGAAAAGAAATTCTTTCTCAATTAAAGGATGGTCATATTGACATAATTATAGGTACGCATGCATTACTACAAGGATCAATAGAATTTCAAGATTTAGGTTTACTCATAATTGATGAAGAACATAGATTTGGTGTTAGGCAAAAAGAAAAAATAAAGAAATTAAAAGAAGATGTAAATATCCTCTATTTATCGGCTACCCCTATTCCAAGATCATTAAATTTTGCTTTGGCTGAGTTAAAAGACTTATCAATTATTGCTACAGCTCCTGAAAATAGGTTATCTGTAAGAACCTTCATTTATCCATTTAACGAACATCTTATAAAGGAGAGTATTCAAAGAGAACTCCTTAGAAACGGACAAGTCTATTACTTATGTAATGATTTGCGTCTTATAGAAGATAGAAAAACAAGAATAGAAAAGTTATTTCCTTCTCATAATGTAGACTTTATTCATGGGCAGCTAAAAGGTTCAGAAATTGAACAAAAAATGTTACTTTTTCAAAATGGGCAAATAAATATATTGGTTTGCTCAACAATTATAGAAAGCGGATTAGATATTCCTAACGCAAATACACTGATAGTTGAAGAAGCTGACAGATTAGGTTTGTCACAGTTACATCAACTAAGAGGAAGAGTAGGAAGAGGAAGAAAACAAGCCTACGCTTATTTTCTTAAATCTAACCGAATATTAAAAAGAAAGAAAGCTGATAAAAGATTAAAAGCCTTGAAAGACTCTGATTCATTATCAGCAGGGTTTTTATTATCTTTAAAAGATCTTGAAGCTAGAGGGGCAGGAGAAATACTAGGAGAGAATCAAAGCGGGATAATGGAATCCATTGGGATAGATTTATATTTAAGATTGGTTAATAGAGCAACTAATCAAATACAGAAAGGAGAAATAGAATCATTCATACTTGAAAAAGACATAGAGGTTAACTTAAATACATCTACATATATTCCTGAAGACTACCTTCCTGATATAAGTCAAAGACTAATAATGTACAACAGAATTTCTTCTGCCATCTCTTTAGAAGAACTTAGAGATATTCAAATAGAAATGATAAATAGATTTGGTTTGTTCCCTAAAGAACTAAAGGCATTATTTATTGAGTCAGAATTAACACTTATAGCTAACGAAAAGAATATTAATAAAATCAAAATTAAGAAAGAAAATATTGAAATTAATTTTTTAGATTCAACTAAAGACAAGGTCTTAAAAAAAGGAGTAGACTTTAAAGATAATATTAAGAAAATTTATGAAGGATTAAATCTAGATAAAAAGATTGTATGAAGAGATTTTTATATATATTAATTTTGTTAAATTCTTATTTAGCTTTTAGCCAGGATATTCCAGAAAAACTTCTCCTTTCTTCAAAAGCTTTTTCAGAGAACCAAAGTCTTTATCCTATTTATAGAATTGACTTAATTATCTTTTCTCATAAACAAATAAATGAGAAGGATAAACAAGAACAATTTCCAGAACTTGATAGGTTTATATACTCACCAGACTTACTAAAGCTTTTAGACACACCAAATCTTTTAGTAAAGAAAGAAGCCATTGAGGAAGGATTAGTTCCCAGTTCACAAGTTATACAATCAGTTGATTTAAGTCAGAAACTAAATCCAATTGAAGTTGAAGAAGTGAAAAGTACGGGCATTGATAAGAACTCCGATTTTACTTTATTACCATATGAATATTTTGAATTAATAAAAAAAAATGGTCTTAATAAAAGATTTGTTAATCGACTGAATAAAAGAAAGGAATATGAAGTGCTTTTCCATGGAAGTTGGTTCCAGCCTTTATTTCAAGCAGACCTATCAAGCCCTGTATACATTCAAGGAAAAAATGAAATCAATGGTATTCATGGAGAACTTTTGCTTTATAAAGAAAGGTTTTTACATTCAGATCTAAGATTAAGATTATCAGAAAGTACTAATGAGGGTCAGGAGTTTACTGCGGTAAAACTCTATAATTTCAACAACTTACTTAAGCTTTCTAAAGCTCAAAATAGATTTATAAGTTTTTTTAAGTCTATTGGTGAAGACTTTATTTCTTTTTCAAGTTGGATATTAAGAACAAAAGAGTTTACTCCAGTGTCTACTACTGTAGAAACTCCATTAACTATTAATAGTAATTACAGAGATTTATATGAAATTAATCAACAAATTAAAATGAAAGAAAATTCTTACCATTATATTGATCATCCATTTTTTGGTGCTGTTATAAAGGTAACTTTATGGCCATCAGAATAAAGCTTCTAGGTAGCAGCCATTTTTTTGAGTTTCTTTTCTAATTTATGAAGTATATTTTTTTTCTCTTTGTCTTCTTCTTTTTTTAACATTTCCTCTATCTTAGATAATGTGTTATCAATATTTAACCAAGGACCTTTATCTGAAAGCCTTTGTGAAATAAAGGTGTTATATCTCTGAAGTGATTGATCAGGAGTTCCTTCAGCTTCATGAGCACAAATGAGTCTTTCAGCTAACTCCCTATATCTAGAGTCTTCGAAACCATCAATGAGTTTTGATCTATCCTGCCAAGGAGTGGCGTGAAATCTCTCCATCCATAATTCGTCTTCTTTGGATGGAAATCCAGAATATACAGATTGTTCTACATACTTTGGAGGTGGGTATTGAATTTGATTATTGGTTAATAACTCACTAATTCTAGATTGTAATTTAGTGTTATTCCTAATTTTATCTGCCCTTTCTTCTAATTGCTCAAATGGTATATCCAAAGTGTCGTGGATTGAAGGTATATCTAAAGCATTCATTATTGGTAAACTTCTGTTGATCCTTACTTTTCTTATTGCTGTCCCTGCGTTAGATATTTGTTCTAATAACTCAGAATCAGATAATTCATTTAAAGTATCAGGATCAAAGTATAAATCTGCTACTGCTACCTCATTTTGCATTTTATTATTTCGTCCGCAGAATGTGACAGGATAAGTAAATCTACTCTTTCTTATTACTTCTCCAATCATTGCAAATGGTTCTGATTGAATTAACCTTAGATTACCATCCTTGGAAGAGCCTCTTAATGAAGAATTCCATACCTCAGGTGCTTTTTCAGCTATAAGCCTAGATAAATTGACCATCAAGTAACAATCAGCTACGGCATCATGGGCATTAATAGAAGATATTTTATTAGCTTCGGCCCAATCTGTAAGCTTTAGACTAATTCCATTTTCTTCATTCATAGGAACAGTTAGAGAGTTGGGGAAAAAATTAGCGACTAGTTGAAAAGTGTACATTAGATCTAATCTAGTAGCCCCTCCAGTATTTGTTATATATGGAGGTAGCAAACACCAATAAAATTGTCTTCTAAATAACTCTTCATCAAACCTATGGCCGTTATAGGTTATAAAAACCGGATTTTTGTTGGTTGACCAATTTAGCCAATCTTCTCTGAGTTTACACATCATTTCATAATGAGTTGGGCTTTCTTCGTTAAGACACTCAGTTTTTTTATGTACAAGGAAAGCTTCTGGACTAGGTACAATCCAAGGTAAAAGTTTTGAAAATAAACTATGTTCCTTTTCTACAACTAAGTTTTCATCAGTTAATAAAGAACCCACCTGAAGAATTTGGGAAAAATTTATATCTAATCCAGTAGTTTCTGTATCGGTGAAGATATAGCAATGGTCTGCGTTAAGTTGGGTCACAGAACAATTATAAACTAGAAAATTGTAGGAAACTTATTTGTAATAAGCATTCTCGCGGTAACTATGGTCAGTTACATCTGCTATACCTTTAAGCTCAGGTATTTCTTCAATGAGGGTCTTTTCTATTCCATCTTTTAAAGTTACATCAACCATTCCACAGCCTTGACACCCTCCTCCAAACTGGAGAACAGCTGTTTCTTTATTTAAAATTTCAACTAAGGACACCTCCCCGCCATGAGCAGCAAGGCTAGGATTAATTTCAGAGTAAAGCAGGTAATTAACTCTTTCTTCTAAAGAAGCATCTTCTCCTATGCTTGGAACTTTGGCATTAGGCGCTTTAATCGTTAAGGTTCCTCCAAACTTATCCGGAGAGTAGTCTACAACGGCATTTTCTAGAAAAGTTTGAGACTTTTTTTCTTGATAAAGTGAGAAACTGTAATCGCTAAGTAATTCATATTCAGTTATATCATCATCTTCTTTACAGTAAGCTATGCAAGTTTCTGCTCTTGGAGATCCTGGTTCACTCACAAATACTTTGATACCTACAGTATCTGAATCTTGTTTCTGCAAAAGCTCTTTTAGGTAATTTTCTGCAGATTTACTTATCTCTATAGCTGGCATAAGTACATTTTATAGTTAAAACACTTACAATTCACTCTAAGGATTAGAAGTATTATTGTAAAAAGAATGAAACTAAGTGATTTTAATAGAAAATTAAAAGAAAGAATTTTAGTTATAGATGGTGCCATGGGCACCGAAATACAGTCTAAAAAGCTTTCGGAAGAAGATTTTAGAGGTGAACTGTATAAAGAATACGATAAAGACTTAAAGGGTAATAATGATCTTCTAAACCTTACTCAGCCGGAAATAATCAAGGAGATTCATAAGTCTTTCTTGGATAAAGGATGTGATTTTATACAAACTAATACCTTTAACTCGAGTTCTATTTCCCAGAAAGACTATGATCTACAAGAAAAGGCTTACGATTTAAATTTTACGGGAGCAAAAATAGCTAAAGAAGCAGTATCTGAAACAGATTCAAATGCTTGGGTAATAGGATCAATTGGTCCAACAAATACAACAGCTTCAATATCTCCTGATGTAACTGACCCAGCAAAAAGAAATATTCTTTTTGATGAGTTAGTTATTTCATACCGTGAATGCATAGATGGATTATTGGAAGGCGGAGTCGATTTTTTAATGTTTGAAACAATCTTTGATACCTTAAATGCTAAAGCAGGGATCTTTGCTTATCTGGAAAAGTGTGAAGAAGTTGGTAAAGAAATACCTTTAATGATTTCAGGCACTATAACTGATAATTCTGGTAGAACTTTATCAGGCCAAACCGCCGAAGCTTTCTGGACGTCAGTAAGGCATGCAAACCCTTGCTCAATTGGTTTTAATTGTGCTTTGGGAGCGGAGCAACTTAGACCGCACTTAATATCTCTAAATAAAATATCGGACATACCGATAAGCCTTCACCCTAATGCAGGTCTTCCTAATGAAATGGGTGAATATGATGAAACCCCTTCTCACATGGCAAATATCATAAAAGAAATGGCTGAAAGCAGTTTATTAAATATAGTTGGAGGTTGTTGCGGTACAACACCTCATCATATTGAAGCAATTAGTTATGCAATAAAAGGAATAAAACCTAAAAAATTAAGTGCAACTAAACCTCAAAGGTCGTTTAGTGGACTTGAACCATTAGTTATAAATGATGATTCTCTTTTTATAAACATTGGAGAAAGATCTAATGTAACGGGTTCCGCAAAATTCGCACGATTAATAAAAGAAAAGAATTACGCTGAAGCCTTAGAAGTTGCAAAAGAGCAAGTTGAATTAGGTGCTCAAATGATAGATGTTAATATGGATGAGGGCATGCTTGATTCTTTGGAAGAAATGGATCATTTTTTAAAGCTTGTTGCAACTGAACCTGACATATCAAAAGTCCCTATTGTTATAGATTCTTCTAAATGGGAAGTTATTGAAAGTGGACTAAAAGTTATACAAGGTAAGGCCATTGTTAACTCCATAAGCCTTAAAGAAGGTGAAGATAATTTTATTAAAGTTGCTAAATTATGTCTTAAGTATGGAGCAGCAATAATTGTCATGGCTTTTGATGAAAAAGGACAAGCTGATTCTTTAAAAAGAAGAAAAGAAATTTGTCGAAGATCTTATGAAGTTTTAACTAAAGAAGTTAAGTATCCTCCGCAAGACATAATATTTGATCCTAATGTGTTTGCAGTAGCTACGGGACTTGAAGAACACAACAATTATGCTAAAGATTTTATTGATGCTTGCGCATATATAAAGGAAGAATTTCCACTAACAAGTATTTCTGGCGGTATAAGCAATGTTTCCTTTTCTTTTCGAGGTAATGATGCAGTTAGAGAAGCTATGCATTCCGTTTTTCTTTACCACGCCATAAATAAAGGTCTCACAATGGGAATAGTAAATGCTGGTCAATTGGCAGTCTATGAAGATATTAATCCTGAACTAAAAACTTTAGTTGAAGATGTAATTCTAAACAGAAGAGAAGATGCTACTGAAAGACTAGTGGACGAAGCAACTAAATTCCAGAAAGACCAAACAAGAAAAAAAACGGATGAAGAATGGAGAAATCTAGAAATTAATGATCGTATTAATCATGCTTTGGTTCAGGGAATTAATAAATACATCATTGAAGATGTAGAAGAAGCCAGATGCAAAAGTAATTCTCCAGTAGAAGTTATTGAAGGCCCTCTAATGGATGGAATGAATATTGTTGGGGACCTTTTTGGAGACGGCAAGATGTTCCTTCCACAAGTAGTTAAAAGTGCCAGAGTAATGAAAGAAGCTGTTGCTTATCTTGTTCCATATTTAGAAGAAGAAAAAGAAGGTGGTATTCAAACTAATGGAAAAATAGTGATGGCTACTGTTAAAGGTGATGTTCATGATATTGGTAAAAATATAGTTACGGTTGTTCTTCAATGCAATAATTATGAAGTCATAAATTTAGGAGTAATGGTGCCTGCTGAACAAATTATTGATACTGCAATTGCAGAGAAAGCTGATTTAATAGGTTTAAGCGGATTAATAACTCCTTCACTTGATGAGATGATTGGAGTTGTTCAAGAGCTAACAAGAAGAAAGATGAATATTCCAGTATTGATTGGTGGAGCTACAACCTCAAAAGCTCATACCGCATTAAAAATTGAACCAAACTATAAAACTGGCTTCGCTATGCATGTCCTAGATGCTTCTAGGAGTGTGGGAGTTGTACAAAATTTATTAAATAAGAAGAAAAGTAAATCTTATACAGAAAAAATTAGGGAGGACTATCTTTCTACAAGACTTAGACTGGAAGAAAAGAGTTCACCTCAACTTTTAAGTCTAAAAGAGGCAAACAATAACAAACTACATATAAATTGGAAGAATTCTAAACTTGTAATACCTTCTTTCTTGGGGGTACGTAATTTAGAATCAATTTCTATCAGTTCCTTAAGGCCCTATATAGATTGGACCCCTTTCTTTAAATCATGGAGTCTTGCGGGTAGTTATCCCAAAATTTTAGATGATGAGGTAGTAGGTGAAGCCGCTACTCAATTATTTAAAGACGCCAATGAAATGTTAGATGAACTTGAAAAGTCTAACAGTATTAGCAATCAATCTGTTATAGGCTTTTGGCCAGCTTCTCAAGATAAAAATAACCAAGTTAAAGTTTTTAAGGATGAAAAAAGAAAAGATCTTCTAACTACTTTAAATTTTCCTAGACAACAAAGATTTCAAGGAAAAGGTAACCCAAATTTATCTCTTTCTGATTTTATAGCCCCTGAAGAAAAGAAGATTAAAGATTATATTGGGGCTTTTGCTGTAACCTCAGGTTTGGGTGTAGAAGAGGCATGTACTAATTTTGAAAAAAATAATGATGACTATTCCTCTATCATGCTTAAAGCAATAGCTGATAGGTTAGCTGAATCTCTTGCTGAATACGTTCATGAAAAAGTTAGGAAGGAATATTGGGGATATTCAAGGGAAGAAGAGCTTTCAAATGAGCAGTTAATTAGGGAAAAGTATGTTGGAATAAGACCAGCTCCTGGATATCCCGCATGCCCTGATCATTCAGAAAAAATTAAACTCTTTTCTTTATTAGATGCTGAAAATAAAGCCAATATCTCTTTAACTGAAAATTTTGCTATGTTACCTGCTGCTTCAGTAAGCGGTTGGTATTTTTCACATATTGAGAGTAAGTATTTTGGATTAGGGAAAATAACTGAAGAGCAAATAAAGACCATTTCAAGCAATAGAAATGAAGACATAAATCTGACTAAAAAATATTACAGTACTAATCTTGAATAACAATGAAGATCTATATACTAGACAGTTAAAGGCTAAAAAAGATTTATTTTTTCCCTTTTTTTCTGAGCTAACTAAAAATCTAAACTATTTTCCTTCCCCTCCTTCCCACTTTAGAACTAGAGCAGAGTTGGGAGTTCATGTGAATAATAATATTCAGTTCACCATGATTGAAAAAAACAAAAAAATAAACATAGACGAACTTACAATTTGTGATGCAAAAATTAATCAATTAATTTCTCAACTTAAAGTTAAATTATTGGGTAGTGATGAGATAAAAGAAAAACTTTTTCAAACTGAAATTCAAGTTTCAAGAAGCGGAGAAGGAATTGTTTCTCTTATATATCATAAACCTTTAGATGCAAACTGGATTGAAAAAGCCAAAAAATTAAGTTCTGAAATAGGCGCATCCATTGTTGGAAGAAGCAGAAAACAAAAACTAGTGATAGGTAAAGATTTTGTTACTGAAACCTATAATGCACATATCAAAAAAATTAAGGTTAATCTCTATGAACAATGTTTCAGTCAACCCAATCCATATATATGTGATGAGATGTTAACTTGGGTAAGTAAAAGTAAAAAGTTACATCATCATGTCACTGAGCTACATTGTGGAGTAGGAACTTTTACTATTCTTCTCAGTAATCTTTATTCCAGAGTTCTTGCAACTGAAAATAGCAGACCTAGCGTAAAAGCTTTAGAGAAAAACATACAAATAAATTCTATTGAAAATGTAGAAACAGCAAGAATGTCGGGATTAGAAACTCTTGAAGCTTTAATTAAAAAAAGAGAATTCAACAGAATGAAGCATATTAACTTAATTGATTTCAGGAAAGATGTTCTTTTTTTAGATCCTCCTAGATCTGGTTTAGACGTTGATTCAATTAACTTAATAAAACAGCTTAACTATAAAGAAATTATCTACTTATCTTGTGGATTCAAATCTCTTAAATCTAATCTAAAAGAACTCTTAACTAACTATAAAGTTAAAAAAGCAGCATTGTTTGATCAGTTTCCTTATACCGATCATATCGAGACTGGGGTTATCTTAAGAAAACTATAGCTTACTTTCTAATTCTGGTAAGGCTTCAAACAAATCTGCTACTAAACCATAATCTGCCACTTGGAAAATAGGTGCTTCTTCATCCTTATTTATAGCAACAATGACTTTACTATCTTTCATACCTGCTAAATGTTGAATTGCTCCAGAAATTCCTACTGCTATATATAAATTAGGAGCTACAATTTTACCTGTTTGACCAACTTGCATATCATTAGGCACAAAACCCGAGTCAACTGCAGCTCTTGAAGCTCCTATTGCTGCTCCCAGTTTATCTGCAATTCCCTCTAGGAGACTAAAGTTCTCTCCATTTTGCATTCCTCTTCCTCCAGATATTACAATATCTGCTGAGGTCAATTCTGGTCTATCTGATTCAGCCAACTCTTCACTGACAAAACTGGAGACTCCTAAATTAGAATCTAGATCCACTATTTCTGTAGTAGCAGATCCTCCATCTACTTCGCAATCATCAAATCCTGTAGCCCTAACTGTTATTACTTTTACGGGATCTGAACTTTTGACAGTTGCTATGCAATTACCAGCATAAATAGGTCGTTCATAAGTATCTTCAGATAAGACAGATATTATTTCAGACACTTGTGATACATCTAATAAAGCAGCTACTCTTGGCATAAAGTTTTTTCCGTTACTTGTAGCTGCTGCAAGAATATGTGAATAACCTTTCCCTACTTCTGAAACCAGAGTACCAATATTCTCAGCTAGAAAATTTTTGTAAGACTCACTATTTGCTACTAAAACTTTACCTATACCAGGTATAGAACATGCCTGGTCAGCAACAGAATCGCATGAAAAACCAGCAACCAGTAAGTCAATTTCAGAACCTATTTCCTTAGCTGCAGTTATTGTATTTAAGGTAGCACCTTTCAGTTCTTCGTTATCATGTTCTACAACTACCAATATACTCATGTTATTACCTTCGCTTCATTTTTTAGTTTTTCAACTAGCTCATCAACACTTTCTACAATAACTCCAGCAGCTCTCTCTGGAGGAGGCGAAACTTTTAGAGTTTCTATCCTAGGGGAAGCATCTACATTTAACTCTTCAGGGGTTAAGGTGTCCAAAGGCTTCTTTTTTGCTTTCATAATATTTGGTAATGAAGCATATCTAGGTTCGTTTAATCTTAAATCTGTGGTTACCACTGCTGGAAGATTTAATGAGACAGTTTGCAGTCCTCCATCAACCTCCCTAGTAACATCAATCTTATCGTCTTCAATTTTTATTTCCGACGCAAACGTACCCTGAGCATAAGAAAGTAAAGAGGCCAGCATTTGACCTGTTTGGTTTGAGTCATCATCTATGGCCTGTTTACCTAATATAATTAAATCGGGCTGTTCTTTTTCTACCACAGCTTTTAATAATTTAGCGACACCAAGTGGCTCTACTTCTAATTCTGTTTCTACTAGAATTGCACGATCTGCACCTAAAGCTAGTGCCGTCCTTAGTTGCTCCTGACACGCATTAGACCCTATCGAAACTGCTATGACCTCTTGAGCAGTTTCAGATTCTTTAAGCCTAACAGCTTCTTCAACAGCAATTTCACAAAACGGGTTGATAGCCATTTTTACATTGGCTAAATCCGGACCAGTTTCATCTGATTTTGCTCTGACTTTGACGTTATAATCAACCACTCGTTTTATTGGAACTAGAACCTTCATATATGCAAATCCTTTATAATGGTATAAAAATAGAGGCGCTATTCTATATCTGCTTAAACTAGCTTACAAATAAAAGATACTTATGGAAGAAATACAAAGAGAATCTATGGAATACGATGTGATTATTGTCGGTGCTGGTCCCTCAGGACTTTCTGCTGCCATTAAACTGAAACAGATGGCTGTAGAGAATCAATCTGAAATATCTATTTGCATAGTAGAAAAAGGATCAGAAGTCGGAGCT
This sequence comes from SAR86 cluster bacterium REDSEA-S09_B4, assembly GCA_001628005.1. Lineage (GTDB taxonomy): Bacteria > Pseudomonadota > Gammaproteobacteria > Magnimaribacterales > Magnimaribacteraceae > AEGEAN-183. Next base: position 9,310 of record LUQU01000048.1, on the reverse strand, counting down.
CATATACTTTCTGGTAATGTTATAGACCCTAAGGCCTTAAACGAACTCATTCCAGATTGGAAAGAAAAAGGCGCTCCATTAAAAACTGAAGTCAATAAAGATTCAGTTAGATATTTACTTAGTGAATCTCTAACCATTCCTGCACCCCTTATGATAGTTCCAACTTTCAAAAACCATGGAAATTATATTATTAGCTTAGGAAATCTATGCCGTTGGTTGGCGGAATACGCAGAAAGCTTAGAAATAGATATCTTTGCAGGGTTCCCTGCTTCCGAAATAATTTATGAAAATGACAGAGTTATAGGAGTTATAACTGGAGATATGGGTATAGATTCAGAAGGTGAAAAAAAACCTGGTTATGAACCAGGGGTTGAGCTTAGAGCTAAATTCACTGTGTTAGCAGAAGGTTGCAGAGGTCATTTAGGTAAGGAAATAATAAATAAATATAACCTCGACGAGGGTAAAGATCCTCAACACTATGGCATTGGATTCAAAGAGGTTTGGGACCTAAAGCCAGAACTGCATGAGGAAGGATTAGTTATACATACTCTAGGATGGCCATCCAAAGGAACTGTATCAGGTTCTTACTTCTATCATGGTGAGAATAACCAAGCCTATATAGGATATGTCGTTCCTTTAGATTATGAAAACCCTCACCTAAGCCCGTATGATGAATTTCAACAGTGGAAACATCAGTCTTCAATAAGTAAATACTTAAAAGAAGGCAAAAGAGTTTCCTACGGAGCTAGAGCATTAATTAAAGGCGGACTTCAATCTAGACCTAAAATGAATTTTCCAGGCGGATTATTAATTGGAGATAATGCAGGAACTCTAAATTTTCCTAGAATCAAGGGGACTCATACTGCCATGAAATCAGGAATGATAGCAGCCGAAACTATTTTTAGTTCAATTCAAAGTAGCAAAACTGATCTAGAAGAATATGAGGAGAAATTTACTTCGTCTTGGGTAAATAGTGAGCTCTATAAAGCAAGAAACTGGAATCCTTTTTTACATAAGTTTGGGCCTTATCTTGGAGTTCTATTAGCTGGAATTGATCAATTCATTTTCAGAGGAAAATTACCTTTTACATTGAGGGCACCAGAGCCAGACCATGCTTGTCTAAAAGAAGCAAATAAAATGTCAAAAATTTCATACCCAAAACCAGACGGAATTATTTCTTTTGATAAACTCTCATCAGTTTTCCTGTCTAATACAAACCATGCGGAAGACCAACCTTGTCATCTAATTTTGAAAGATGAATCAATACCATATCACTAGACCAATTTAACCGACCTGGAACCAACTCGAGACGAGAAAAGGAGAGTTAAAAAGGTTAGAGAACGAAAGGCGAAAAGCTCTAAAAGTAAAGCTAGCAAAAAAACTTTTAGACCACCAAGATAAAAAGAGAAATTTATCAAGGAGCTAAGAAAAAAGACTCAAGCTTAGACACTTTCGAACTCGAACTAAACAGAGCCTCGGCTCTGTTTTTTTATGTTTAAAGTAAATGAATTAAATTTTTAGACGCCCTATTTCAAAAGTTTGATTATTACTTTTTAATAGAAAAATATTTTCGCCATTCTCTTCTTTAGCATCAGACAACTCCACTAACTTGTAGTAGATATTCCTAGATATTATTCCTTCAAGATTTGATCTAACCAGTACATATGGTTTAGGTTCATCTGTTTTAGGATTTGTAGATACTGTGATGGGATGTTCTTTGTCCAATAAAAATATATCACCTGTATTTGTCTCAAAACTTATTAATTGTCGTTTATCTTTTGTTATTAATTGATAATCAATAATTAAAAAAGGCCTTTCTTCTACCTCAATTCTTATCTTTTCTACTGGGGTCACTAGATAGTATTCACCATCATCATCAAGTCTTAGAACTTTACTAAAAAGTTTTACCATCCTTTTTCTGCCTATAGGAGAGTTCATGAAAAACCACCTACCCTCTCTGTCTATACGCATTTCTACATTTTCACACAGTGGCGGATTCCATAAATGGACAGGAGGTAAAGTTTCATCTTTGTACTTTGAAATTTGTTTAAGTATGGAACCAGGATTCGTTGTATTCATTAAAATCTTTATATACTAAAAGCTTTCTCGAAATATTATTTGAATTGCTAATATTAACAAGAATAATCCTGTTATTTTTTCTAACCATGGAATAGATTTTTCAAATCTTTCAGTAGCTTTCTGATTAGTTAACAGAATACTTATAAAAGTAAACCAAATAAAAGTAGCCATCGACATGTAAATTCCTAAAAGACTCTTAGTAACTATCCCAGTATCTTTATTAATAACTAAAGTAAATACAGTGATAAAGAAAATGAAAGCTTTAGGATTAAGTGCATTTGTAAGAAATCCTGTACTTATAGATTTTAAATATCTTCCATCCTCGTCCGTAGAGTTATTCTGTAAGTTGATAGGACTTTTTGAAATTAAAGAAGTAAGCCCTAAATAGCCTATATACAAAGCTGCTGCTAACTTTAAATACCAAAAGAGATAAGGTTGATTTTGTAATAATAAGCTTAGGCCAGTGAGGGATAGTATAACGTGAAATAATATTCCTATAGCTATACCTACACTCGTCCAAATAGCTACCGTTCTTCCGTATCTAAAGCTTTGTCTGCTAACTAATACAAAGTCAGGACCTGGACTTGCTACTGCAAACAAATGAAGTAAGGCAACTGTCAAAAAAATTGACACTTAAATAACCTCAGGTTCAATTTCTATTTTAACTTGAGTCTTCTCGTAGATATCTTCTGTAATTGCTGAAGACAGGCTTAAAAGTTCATCACTAGTAGCACCTTCATCTGCAATTAGTACCAATGCATGTCTTTCAGAAACTCTTACCTTGCCTTGTTTATATCCTTTCCATCCTGCATTTTCTATGAGAAAAGCCACAGGAACTTTATAAGTTAACCCATCAGCATTTTTATAATAAGGAAGACCGGATATCTTATTACTCAGATCATCTAATTTTTGTTCCTTTACAGTTAAGTTTTTAAAAAAACTACCTACATTAGGTTCGTGTCTGTAGTTAGGTAATATTTTATTTCTAATGGAAGTAACTGCTCTGCAAACTTGAAAAGGTGTTGCATAATCAGGATCTATATCATCTCTAATTAGATAATTATTTAATGACTTATAGCTTGTATTAGTTTTAGGCTCCTTTGTAAGTTTAAGTTTTATTGAAGATACCAATAGATCATTATTTTCTAGCTTAAAGACACTATCTCTATAGCTGAACTTACATTCTTCATTGTTCATGGAAATCAGTTCATTTGTCTTTAAGTTAATTGCTTCAAGAGAAATTAATTTTGAACTAATTTCCTCTCCGTATGCACCAATATTTTGTATAGGAGCTGCCCCTACGGTTCCTGGTATCAAAGCTAAATTTTCTAAACCAAATAATTTATTTTCTAGGGTCCATAAGACAACTTCATTCCAATTCTCGCCAGCTCCGACATTAACAATATCCTCTTCTTTTATTCTTCCTGGTATAGATACTCTTAACACTCCTCCTTCAATATTTTTGGTTAGAACTACATTAGTCCCTTCTCCAAAACACTTGATAGATTTCTTTTTCTTTAGACAAAAATTAATAAATTCATGACATTCTTCAACAGAATTTCCATCACAAAAAAACTCAGCTGAATAGTTAAATCCATAACTATTCAGTTCCTTTAAAGAATAATTTTTTTTTATATCAACCATTTAAATCTAACTCTCTAGCTTTATTTAAATCTTCTTTTGTATCTATGCCGATGTGCTCTTTAGATAAAGATTTAATAGCACCTATCTTTTTTCCTTTATCAAGAGCTCTGAGCTGTTCTAGGTTCTCTTTTTTCTCATTGTTACTTTGTTTCCAATTAACAAATTGTTTTATGAAATCAACTTTGTAAATATATATACCTATATGTAAAGCTCTTAAAAATTGGCTTTTCTCTAGAAAATCTTCTCTTCTTGAAAAGGCTTTAACAGTATTTTTTTTATCCAACCATAATTTAACTAAGTTAGGATCGCTTATATCTTGCTGATTGGTAAAGTCTGAATAAAGAGTACAAAGATCAAACCTTCTTTCCTGAATAAAAAAATCAGCAAGATTGTCTATATCCAAGAAGTTTAAAAACGGCTCATCCCCCTGAACATTGATTACTACCGAGTCTGACGAAAGATTTAATAACTTTGAAGTTTCGGCAATTCTATCTGTTCCTGAAGGGTGTTGACTATTGGTCATTAAAGCTTTGGCACCAAACGATGAACAGCAGTCTATGATATCGTTATGGTCAGTCGCTATATAGATTTCATCGGCTTTACTTTTTTCAGCTAATTCGTAAACCCTCTGAATCATTGGTTTGCCTCCAATATCAACTAGTGGTTTTCCGGGTAATCTGCTCGATGAATATCTTGCTGGAATAATTACGATAAAAGACATTATTCTTTTAATTCATCTTTCTTTAACTTTCTTGCCTCTTCAGGCAGCATTATTGGGATACCATCTCTTATTGGATAAGCCAACCCACTTTCATAACAAACTAACTCATCGTCTTTTTGTACTAAAGCTTTCTTTGATACAGGGCAAACAAGAATTTCCATTAGCTTATTATCAATCTTACTCATCTTCTTCTTTTATTTTATTTAATAATTCAACAGCAAAATTATCTGGTAAATCTGCTTCTATTTTTAAAACCCAGATATTTTTTATATCTAGTTTATGACATCGTGCCGCGTCTTTCTCTGTCATAACTATAGGAAGCTGCTCTGAAAAAGTGAAATCTTCTTCTGTAAATTGATAATGGTCAGGAAATGAATGCTCTATAACTTTAAAATTAAGTTCTTTTAAAGTAGCAAAAAATTTGGAAGGATTACCTATACCAGCTACACCATGAATTATTTTACCCAATGGCCAATCATCTAGAGCTACTTTTTTTTGATCAGAGAGTCTTACCCATTCTGTTGCTTTAAATTTCATAATGGCATTTTCTGTTATACCTTCTTTGGTTAAAGAACTACTAGAACTTACAATAAAGTCGACTGACTTAATTCTTTCCATTGGCTCTCTTAAAGGACCAGCGGGCAAGCATAAATTATTTCCTATCCCTCTGTAGCCATCAAAAATAACAATTTCTATATCCCTTCCTAGTTCATAATGTTGAAGTCCATCATCACTAATAATTACATTACAATCTGTTTCTTCTATCATTTGTTTTGCAGCTTCTACTCTGTTAGGAGAAACGTATACCGGTACGTTTGTATTTTGAAAGATTAACCTTGGTTCATCTCCAGATATCCTAGCTCTTGTTGAATCATTAACGATTAAGGGGTATTTTTTTGCCCTGCCCCCATACCCTCTACTTATAACACCTGGTTTGTAGCCTAATTCAGATAGTTTCTTAGTTAGCCAGATTACAAAAGGGGTTTTACCTGTTCCACCTGCCACAATGTTGCCAACTACAATGAGGGGAATATCAGCACTCCAAGTTTTCGTACTTCCTTCTAGAAATTTAGTTAACCTTCTTTTAGAAATTTTTTTTGTAATTAAAGAAAAAGGCCAAAGAAGCCATAACCAAAGACTTTTTTTATACCAAGCTTTTTCAAGGTAAGGCGTATGATCTTTTGAAGGAGGCAAGCTAGATAAATCATAGTCTTCAAATTCTTTAACCACCTTAGCTTCTTGGGGAACTGAATCATCTTTGAACTGTTTGGCATGCAGATTTGCATAATGTTTCCCTTTCTTTAAGAGCTCCTTATGTGTTCCTTGCTCTACTATCTTTCCTTCATCTAGCACGACGATCTTATCCGCACTTTCGATGGTAGATAATCTATGAGCTACAACTAAAGTAGTACGGCCTTTAGTTAGTTCGGACATTGCATCTTGAATATATTCTTCCGATTCTGAATCTAAAGCAGATGTAGCTTCATCAAGAATTAGGATAGGAGAGTCTTTTAATATAGCTCTTGCTATAGCAATCCTTTGTCTTTGACCACCAGATAACAAAACACCATCATCACCTACCACAGTCTCATACCCATCGGGTAACGCTTTAATAAATTCATCTGCATGAGCTTTCTTGGAAGCTGACTGTATTAAGTCAAATTCTTCACTTATAGAGCCATAACTTATATTTTTATTGATGGTGTCATTAAACAAAGTAATATTCTGTCCAACCAACGAAATATGGGATCTAAGATTATTTATTTCATAGTCCTCTAGATCTATTCCATCAATTGTTAAATTACCAGTGAAATCTCCGTAAAATCTAGGAATAAGACTAACCAAAGTTGTTTTACCAGCTCCAGATTTACCTACAAAAGCCACGGTCTCTCCTGGGTTAATAGTAAGATTAATATTTTTTAGAACCTCTGAAGAATCAAAGTTATAAGAAAACGATAAATCTTTAAATTCTATTAGTCCTTCAATCTTATCATTCTCAAAAGTACCTTCATTTTTTTCTGGTTCCTCATCAAGTTGTTCAAAAATATCGCTTGCTGCAGCTAGTCCCTTTTGAATTTGACTATTTATTTCTGAAAGCTGCCTTACTGGTTTTGCTAACATGCCCGCCGCACCAAAGAATGCTACAAATCCACCAGGGCTCATAGATTCCAAAACAGTAGGGTCAAGAGCTAACCAAGTTATTAATGCTAATGCAGCAGAAACTAAAAACTGTATTAGTGGAGAAGCTAGTGCATTGGTAGCCTCAAGTTTTAGATTCTGCATCCTATTATTATCACTAGCTCTAAAGAATCTATTAACTTCATATTCTTCCCCACCAAAAGCCTTAACTTCCTTATAAGCACTTATAGTCTCTGATGCTACATGGGTTACATCTCCCATAGCAGTTTGGATTTGATTACTTATTTTTCTTAATCTCCTTCCTGCGTAGGCAACCACTACAGCTATAAAAGGTGCAGCAATAAAGAAAATAGAAGCCAATTTAAAATTTAAAAGCATAAGATAGGTAACGAGTCCAATTACTAGAAGCCCTTCCCTTATAAGAATTTTCAGGGCGTTAGTTGCAGCTCCAGTGACTTGCATGACATTAAATGTAATTCGAGAAACTAGATGACCTGAACTTCTAGTATCAAAAAAAGAACTAGGTAAAACTGGTATTTTGTTAAAGAGATCAGTTCTTAATTCATGTACTAATCTATTAGAGATAGATGCTAAAAGGTAATTCCCTACAAAAAAACTTACCCCTCTTATTAGGGCTATTAGAATCAATAATATGGGCCATATCAATCTTAAATCATCAGATGGGTTGTCTACGTAATCAATAACACGTTTTAACCATTCAGCAAATGCCACTTGTGAACCTGCAAAAACTGCAAAACCTAAAATACTTATCAAGAACTGAGGAAAATAAGGTAAAACGTAGGAAATAAGCCTTCTGTAGATCTTAAAATCTGAAGGTTTTGTTTTATCTAAAATATCTGTACTTTCCACTGTCTTACCTACAAATTAAATATTCTGTCCATCTTAGATGATAAAGAAACATCATGAGTAGCAATGATTAAACTAATCTTTAATTCTTGAGATAACTCCAAGATAGTTTCTACTGTTTTAAGAGCATTATAAGTATCTAAATCGCCAGTAGGTTCATCCATCATCAAACAGGAGGGTGAATTAGATAAAGCCCTAGCTACTGCAACCCTTTGTCTTTCTCCGCCAGATAATTCCGATGGTTTGTGACTTACTCGATCATTTAGATTTACTCTTTTTAATAAATAATTACTTTTTTCTAAAGCCTCATCACTAGGAATACCTGAAATTAACATTGGCAATGAAACATTCTCAAGAGCAGTGAATTCTGGTAATAAATGGTGGAATTGATAAACGAAACCTATTTCTTTATTTCGCATTAAAGCTTTTTCTTTTTCATTTAAATTATGTATGTCGTTTTCACTAAAGATTATTTCGCCTGATGTAGGACTATCTAAGCCTGATAGGACATTTAGTAGTGTTGTTTTTCCTGAACCAGAAGGACCAGTAATAGCAACACTAGAAGATTTTTCTAAGCTAAAATCTATATCCTTTAATACTTGAATGATTGCTTCTCCCTGATAGAAGTTCTTACAAATTTTAGAACATTTAAAGAGTAGATTATTCATACCTAAGTACCTCAGCTGGGTTTATCTTAGATGCTAATCTAGATGGATATAAGCTTGCTAAAACAGTTAAAAATATTGAAATTAAACATATAGCTACTATCCAATTCACTCTTAAATCAACTGGAAAGTAATTAATAAAATAGACTTCCAAAAACCTCATTCCTAATAGATTTTCAATAAAAGCAATAATTGGACCTAAAAAGTAAGCAAGAACTAAGCCAATCAGCAATCCTAGTAAAGTTCCACTAATACCAATTATGCTACCAAAATACATAAATATCTTTTGAACAAAAGAAGGGGTTGCACCAATAGTCATCAGAATTGCTATTTGTGATCTTTTTTCATTAATAGTCATAACTGATAAAGAAACTATATTAAAAACTGCAATCACAATAACTAAAGACAATAAAAGAAAAACTAAGAACTTCTCCATGTTTATGGCCTTGAAAAGAGTCCCATAAGTATTAGTCCAGTTACTTGAAGAGTAATAAGTGTTGAGAGCTAGATTAACCCTTATGGTATCTAAGTGAACCATTTGAGGTGCTTGGAATAAATCTTTATATCTAATCCTAACTCCATGAACAGTATCATCAAGCCTGAGTAACTTTTGTGCATTAATTATATTGATATAAGCAAAAGATTGGTCCATCTCTGGAGCTCCTATACTAAAGATACCTGTCACTTTGAATCTCTTAGTTCTGGGTAGAATGCCAGCTAAGCTTAGAGTTGTATCAGGGAAAAGCACATTAACCATATCGCCAATTCCAATACCTAATTGGTAAGCTAGTATATCTCCAACAACTATTCCATATTTTTCTTCTTCTATCGATTTCCATGAACCTTCAATTATTCTTTTACCCACTATTGATACTTCATTTTCCAAATCAGGATTAACACCAAAAATATAAATTCCCTTGAGTGACTCGGAAGACCCAATTAACCCTTGAGACTCTATGTAGGGTGAACTAGCTACAATTTCTTTATTTTCTATAAGGATATCTCTAACTTGAGGAACCTGGTCTATTTCAATACCTCCAATAATAGAGGCATGTGGGATAGATTGAAGAACCCTTTCTCTTAACTCCTTTTCAAATCCATTCATTACTGAAGAGACAAGAATTAACACTGCGACTCCAAGAGCTACCCCTACAAAACCAGCCGAAGACACAAAAGATAAAAAACCTGATCTTTT
>LUQU01000047.1 GCA_001628005.1 SAR86 cluster bacterium REDSEA-S09_B4 | reverse complement strand
CCTATTCCTAACAACAATCTGTAAATCACAAATGGTGTAAAACCAATTTTTTCTATTAGCCTTAAAAACATGTCTATAGAAATATAAGCCACCAAGAAAGAAATAATTAAAGCAACAGAAAGCTCAATACCGCTTTGTGTAAAGTCGATAAAACTAATTCTAATAAGTTCAGCCAATGCTATGGCTCCTATGGTCGGAATGGCTAAAAGAAAACTAAATCTTGATGCTTCTCTTGCACCTAATCCAAGCAATAGTCCTGCGGTTATTGTAATACCGGATCTTGAAGTTCCAGGAATCAAGGCTAGGCATTGAAAAATCCCTATGATGAGTGCTTTTTTCATGTTCAGGGTCTCCAAACCCCCTTCAGTTTTTTTAAACTGAGCGACATACAAAAGAATTCCAAAAACAATGGTAGCGTAAGCAATTACCTGACTATTCCTTAAATTTAAATCAACAAAATCTCTCAAGAAAAACCCTGCAAGAAGAATAGGAATTAGCGCGATTACTAAATTAATTGTTAAGCTATTTTCCTGACTAAGTAATTTGTGAGATCCTAGATTAACAACCATTTTTTGCAGATCCGATCTGAAATAAACCAAAGCTGCCATGAGGGTCCCAAAGTGCACTCCTACATCAAAAATAATGCCTTGATCTTCTTCGCCAAGGAATTCACTTAGTAAGACTAGGTGAGCTGAGCTTGAAACTGGAAGAAACTCAGTCAACCCCTGGATAAAAGAAAGTAAAATTAATTGGAGAATATCCATTTAATTCTTAGCCCAATGCTCCTCCCCGGTAAGATAAACCGGCGCTAAATCTTTAGGGTCCAGAGTATTACCATCTTTTAATCTAATTTCTGCTTCTCTCAGTAAATCCCTTGCATTTGGGTATCTTTCATGGACTTTTGCATCTAATTTCCTTAAATATTCATCGACTAGTTGGCATCCATCGCCCACAAAAAAAGAGCCTTGAGTGGGTCGAATTGAAGTCACTTGATCTAAGTTCAGTGCTTTTTCTTCGGAAGAAATAATTTTTTCTTCCGAGAATTCAAATTCACCCACATAAATTTGCTCCATATGAGCATTAATTAAAACTATCACCTGTGAGCATTGAAACTCCCTGTTCATGCCTTGAGCCAATATCTGCATGCTGGAAACGGAAATAACCGGTATACCAATGCTGTAAGCTAACCCTTGGGTAATTGAGCAAGCCAGTCTAGTGCCAGTAAAGGAACCCGGTCCACAACCGGTAGCTACAACATCCAGATCTTGATAAGTTAGATTTATATCATTCATTAACTCCTGCATTAAAGGCAATAATTTTTCTGTGTGTTGTTGCGGTATCACTTCGTGACAGACTTCAGTTCTGTCTCCATTAGATACAGCTAAAGAACATGCTTCACTCGAGGTCTCTATAGCCAGGATGTTGGGCATTAACCGTTCTTGATTTTTTCCAGTATTAGATTAGAAACCTCAGTGGGAGAACCCACTCCAGATATATTTAGATAATTTAAATCCCCTTTATCCGCCCTTTTAGAATAAAAATCAATTAAAGGTAAGGTCTGAGTGCGATAAACTTCGAGCCGGTCTTTTACCGTCTCTGGCTTATCATCTTCTCTTTGTATAAGTGCCTCACCAGTCAAATCATCTACATCGGCTACTTTAGGCGGATTGAAATCAACATGATAATTCCTACCTGAGCTTAAATGCACTCTCCTACCAGACATCCTATTAACAATGACATCATCTGGAACCTTAATTTCTATAACTAAATTTATTTCAACAGAATTAATGTCTAAAGCTTTTGCTTGTGGGATAGTTCTTGGATAGCCATCAAATAAAAAACCGGACGCGCAGTCCTTTTGGGCTATGCGGTCTACAACCACTCCAACAATAACCTCATCCGACACCAAAATACCTTCATCCATTAGACTTTTAGCTTTTTTACCTAACTCCGTCCCTGCATTAATGGCCTCCCTCAAAATATTACCCGTAGAAATATGTGGGATATTAAATTCTTGGCAAAGGACTTCAGCTTGCGTTCCTTTTCCTGCTCCTGGAGGTCCTAAAAGAATAATCTTCACTCGCCTTCTCCTATAACCAAGGCTAAGGAATGGTCTTTGGTGTCTGAAATACTTAAAGTAAAATTTTCAAAGCCGCCTTCTTCAGCTTTCTTTTTTGCTTTTCCCAGAAGTTGTAGATAAGGATTGCCTGTACTCTCTCTCAAAACTTCTATGTTCTTTAGCGTGATCCCTTCAGAAAAGCCAGTACCAAGAGCTTTTGAAACCGCTTCTTTGCAAGCAAAGTTATTACTCAGAAATGAAACTTTTTTTTCCGAAGTTTTTTTAGTTCGGTATTCTTCTTGTTCTTTTTCTGTAAGAACCTTTTTAATAAATTTATCGCCAAACTTTGAAATAGATTTCTCTACTCTCTTCTTTTCTATTAAATCTGTTCCAATTCCTTTAATCATTCTTAACTTCCTTGAAGGGATAGGTACTCTCTTATCTTCAAAGGTTTATTGCCTAGGTGAAAGTCTATAGCTTCTCTCATAATTTGTTTAGATGCTGATAGAGTTTCAGGGCTACTCAAGTCTCCTTTTGAAAAATTGATGATATCCTTTCCAGCATAATAATTTTTTTTATTTGTTTCTTCGTCTACTGGTTGAAAGCCAATTATAGGATCAAAGCCGTAAACTTTTTCTTCCTTTATTTCATTATTGGAGTTGGCTTCAAATTTTAAATCAAGCGCATAACCAATTTCTTTTAACAGGTTAAGTTCAAAGACTCTAAGGTTGATTTCTAAATCTTTTCCACTTAGATTACTTAAGCAATCGCACACCTTTAAATAACTATCAAAAATTTCAGGATGCGAATCTTCTTTCTCTAAAAGTTTTACTAACAGTTCATTTAAATAGACTAAAGAATTAAAGCTTTTTGGCGAAAGATTAAAATATTTATTAAGCTCACAATGAGTTAAGGTTTTAAGATCGCTCCTGCCGCGACAAGATATTAAGAATAGACTTGAGGGGGTTTTTATAACTCCTAGTTTGCTTTTAGGTCTTTTTGCTCCCTTAGCAATAATGGAGATCCTTCCATAATTTCTTGTAAAAATATCTACTATTAAACTTGTTTCTTTATAAGCCCTTGTATGCAAAACGATAGCCGGTTCAAGTGTCAGAGCTTTAAACAATTTTATACCCCATAGAATTCATTGCACCTTGGTCATTTGTCCAATCTTTCTTCACTTTAACCCAAAGTCTAAGCATTACTTTACTACCTAACATTTTTTCAAGATCTTTTCTTGCTGCTGTGCCTATGGATTTTAAACGCTTACCTTGTTCTCCAATAACTATGCCTTTTTGGCTTTTTTTCTCAACAAAGATTGTCCCGTCTATGGTTATTAATGACTCTTCTTCTTTAAAACTATCGATAATTACTGTAAGTCTATATGGAACTTCATCTCCAACCCTAGTTATGCATTTCTCTCTAATTATTTCACTGGTTAAGAACCTTTCCGAAGTGTCTGCTATTTGGTCTTTAGGGTAAAGATGATTGCCAACTGGCAATCTTGCAGAAATCTCTTTTTCTAAAATATCTATATTTTTACCTTTCAGAGCCGATATAGGAATGACTTCAGAAAAAGTAAAAAATTTTGAAATTTCATCGACAAAGGGTATTAGTTTTTCTTTTTTAGTTATTTTATCTATTTTGTTAATAACCAGTATTACGTGATTGTTTTCGTTAGATATTTGTTTTAACAAGTGGCTGTCTGTCTCTGTAAAATTAAGAGCTTCAACTACAAAAAGAACTATATCCACGCCTTCAATTGAAGACAAAGCAACCTTATTCATAAATTTATTTAGTGCCCTTTGGTGTCCTTGATGAAAACCAGGCGTATCCACATAAATTATCTGGTTTCTATCTTTGGTTTTTATGCCCAAGAGTCTTTGTCTAGTTGTTTGGGGCTTTCTTGAAGTGATTGAAACTTTCTGCTCTATTAACTTATTTAATAAAGTGGATTTGCCAACATTAGTTTTTCCTATTAAGGAAACCATGCCTGTTCTTTCTTTCTTATTCTTCATTATGAAAATGCTCTTCTAGCAATAACTTTGCAGCTTCCTGTTCAGCAATTTTTCTGCTCTTGCCCTTACCAGTTGCTGATATATTCAAATCTGGAGAAGTACAGTTAATCTCAAACCTATCTTCATTATATTTTGGCCCACGATCTACTACTTTATATTTTGGTAAAGCCAGGCCTTGTTTTTGTAAAATCTCCTGCAATTGAGATTTTGAATCTTTCCAGTCCTCTAACGGCTTAAGTTTGGAGAACTCCTCAGAGTAGAGTGTATCAAGAAATTGTTTTGTATCTTCAAGCCCGGTGTCTAAAAAAATAGCTCCCACAACTGCCTCAAATGCGTTGCCTACAATTGAATTATTTTCGGTAGATTCTCCCTTTCCCAATTTAACAGCTTTAGATAGTCCAATTGCTAGCCCTAAATCATTTAAAAACTCTCTACTTACAAGACTAGCCCTTAATCGTGTTAACTTTCCTTCCTGTATATCAGCATAATTTTCATAAAGTTTTTGAGTTACATAAAAGTTAATAATGGCATCTCCTAAAAATTCTAGTCGTTCATTATTTTTTTTAGAGGCGCTCTTATGAGTTAAAGCTAAATTAAAAAGCTCTTTATCAGAAAAATTAGATTTTAGCTTTTTAAGATTTGAAGACACTGGTAACTTATTTGATACGTCTGTTTCGCTGAAAGTGAGGTAATTCTGAAAAAGAACCCCAGTGCAACCAAATAAATTCACCTCGTCCAATAAGGTGTTCTTTTGAAAAATAGCCCCAAGCTCTGGAATCCAGACTATTATCTCTATTATCACCAATAGCTAAATATTTTTTTGGCGGTATTTCCCAAATAAAGTTCTCATATTCTTTTGTCCCCAGAATTCGCACAATATGATCAATGCCATCAATTGTTTCCATGTAAAGATTCTCTGCATCATCTCGATTTATAAGTTCTTGTTTAATCTTTATGTCATTTATAAAAATTTCATAGCCTCTTATTTCAACTTTATCGCCGGGCAGACCGATCACTCTTTTAACATATTTTATGCCGAGGGTGGTGCATCTAGATTTCTGTAATGACATAAATCTATTTAAGAAAATTTGACTGTCTCTGACTGACATAGAAGACAGCTCAGGCCTGGCGTCTTCTGGTGTTGCTTCGCATAATGTGTGTGGAGGAAGAAAAACTGCAACCTCACCTCTTTTGGGCTCTTTTTCTTTAGAAATTAACTTATTTATTGCTGGCAGTCTTATGCCGTAAGCAAATTTATTAACAAGGACAAAATCTCCAACCTGCAAACCTGGTTCCATTGAGCTAGAAGGAATCTGATAAGGCTCATAAGCAAAAGATCTAATACTTAAAATTATTAGTAAAATCCAAAAATATGATCGGCTTTCAGAGATTAAAGTCTTTAATTTAATTATTGAGCCAACAATCCAAGACAAGCCAGCAAAAAAGGTTGCGAGCGTTAGAACTAATCCAAAATCTAAATTTAATTGAAACACCCTCCACAGTAATAACAAGACAATGATAAACATTGTCCCGCTTGCTACCTTAGGGCCTACCTTATTGCCTTTAATGGTAGAAAAGATCCAAGAAAAATAACTAACTAGTCCCAAAACCAACAACAGGACGAGTGTTCTATCCATGCCTAAAAGTGAAGAAAACTCCATATTAGTCATTAACCTTTAGTACAGACAGAAAAGCCTCTTGCGGTACTTCAACTTTACCAATCTTTTTCATTCTTTTTTTACCGGCCTTTTGTTTATCCAGAAGCTTCATTTTCCTAGTAACATCACCGCCGTAAAGTTTAGCCGTTACATTTTTTCTGTAAGCCTTTACTGTCTGTCTTGAGATTATCTTTCCTCCAATTGCAGCTTGTATCGCAACGTCAAATTGTTGTCTTGGTATAACTTCTTTAAGAGACTCTGTCAGTTGTCTGGCCTTAGCTTGTGCCGCTACTCTATGAACAATTGTGGCCAATGCATCTACTCTGTCTCCATTTAAAAGTATATCTAGCTTAATCACATCCCCTTTCTCATACCTGTCCAAAGAATAATCTAAAGAGGCATAACCTTTGCTTACAGATTTAAGTCGATCAAAGAAATCGATAACTATTTCGCTTAAGGGAATGTCATAAACCAGTTCAGCTTGATCGGCAACGTATCTTAAAGATCTTTGCCTTCCCCTTCTCTCATTACAAAGTGACATTACTGATCCAATGAATTTGTCTGGGACTAGAATATTGGCTTTTGCTATTGGCTCCAGTATTTCATCAATTTTATTCGGTTCAGGTAAAGAACTAGGGCTTTCTATTCTTATTTCATTACCTTCTTTATTCAGTATCTTGTAAGCAACTGTTGGCGCTGTCGTTATCAAATTAATTCCATACTCCCTGTTTAATCTTTCAGAGACTATTTCCATATGTAGAGTGCCTAAAAAACCGCAACGAAATCCTGCACCTAAAGCATCAGAGTGCTCTGGTTCATAATGCAGAGAAGCATCATTGATGCACAATTTTTCAAGAGCCTCTCTAAAAGATTCAAAATCATCAGCACTTTGTGGGAAAAGAGCTGCGTATACCTGAGGATTAACTTCCTTAAAACCAGGTAATTGCGGGGTATTAGAGTTATTTCTTATGATGGTATCCCCTACAGGAGCCCCTCTTATTTCTTTTATAGAAGCACAGACGAAACCAACTTGACCAGAAGCGAGTTCGTTTAATTCTTTTCTCTTAGGCGTAAAAACTCCAAGCTTATCAACAGAGTGTTTTTCTTTCTTAGAATGTACTTCGATTAATTCTCCCTTTTTTAAAGCTCCATTAACGACTTTAACTAAGGACACTACTCCCAAGTAATTATCAAACCATGAATCTATTATGGAGGCCTGCAAAGGAGAATTAGTGTTTATTGGAGCTGCAGGAACCTCTTTGATTACTTTTTCTAAAACTTCTCTTATGCCTGTTCCTTCCTTAGCACTTATGCATGGGGCCAAAGAGGCATCTATCCCTATAATTTCTTCAATCTCTTTTCTTACTCTTTCGGGCTCTGCTTGGTCTAGGTCGATCTTATTTAATACGGGAATTATGGTAAGTCCCTCATCAACGGCACTAAAGCAAGTAGATAAAGTTTGAGCTTCAACTCCTTGAGAAGCATCCACCAATAAAATAGCCCCTTCACATGCTGACAAAGATCTTGAAACCTCATAGGAAAAATCTACATGGCCGGGGGTATCTATTAGATTTAATTCGTAAGTTTCTCCGTCATCTGCAACATAATTCAAATTAACTGTCTGAGCTTTAATTGTTATTCCTCTCTCCTTTTCCAGATCAAGGGTATCTAAAACCTGATCTGACATTTCACGATCAGTCAATCCACCACAAAGCTCTATAATTCTGTCAGCCAAAGTAGACTTACCATGATCAATATGAGCAATAATTGAAAAATTTCTTATATCCATAAGCCTTAAGCATTTATTCTGCTTAAATATGAGTAAAGGGTAACTATTTTGTTAGTTTTAAGCTACGAAATGTTTGCACACCATCACGAACGATCCCAATCATAGCAACATCGGGGTTTTCTTTAGCTTTTTCAATTGCACTGGAAAGCTCTCTTGTATTTCTTATTTTTTCATTAAGTAAATAGGTAATAATATCGCCTTTACGGATACCTTGTTGAGCTGCTAAACCTTCTGGATTTACCTCGGTGATAAGAACTCCATGGCCAATATTCATCTCCCTTCTTTCTTCAAAGGTAAGCTCTCTTACCACAATTCCTAGATCATTAGATTTATTTCCTTGGGAAGCACTTGCTACACTAAAGTTCTCTGGTAGTTGACCTACTTCTATCTTTATTTTTTTTGTCTTCCCTTCCCTTATAATCTCTGCTTCTATTTTTGAGCCAGGCTTCACACTTCCTACTGTTTGTGGAAGATCCCCTGAATAAACTATTTCAACTCCGTCAAATTCCACAATAACGTCACGAACTTGGAGACCAGCTTTTTCAGCAGGACTGTCAGGCATAACTTGACTGACAAGAGCTCCTTTAGGAACTGACAAACCTAAACTTTTAGCAAAATCACTAGTCACTTCTTGTATGCTCACTCCCAACCAACCCCTTGCAACAGAACCACCTTCCTTAAGCTGGTTAACAATATCCATGGCGTAATCTATTGGGATAGCAAAAGATACCCCCATGTAACCACCTGATCTTGTGTATATCTGTGAGTTTATGCCTACAACCTTACCCTCAAGATTGAATAAAGGTCCTCCGGAATTTCCTGGATTAATAGCCACATCGGTCTGAATAAAAGGAACGTAAGTAGAATCAGACCCATTAGGAATACTTCTTCCCTTGGCACTAACAATTCCTGCTGTGACTGAAAAATTGAGCTGGAAAGGCGAACCTATTGCAACAACCCATTCTCCTACTTTTAATTGATCTGAGTTACCTATTTTTACCACAGGCAAATTATCTGCATCAATCTTCAGCAAAGCTAAGTCAGACCTCTCGTCTGAACCTATTAATTCAGCTTTATATTCTCGACGATCACTTAAACTCACAATAATTTCATCAGCATCATCAACTACATGGTTATTAGTAAGTAAGTATCCGTCTCTGGAAATAATAAAACCTGAACCTCCAGATCTTACTTCCCTCTCTCTTTGGCCTTGACTGGGTGGCTCCCCAAAAAATCTTTTAAAGAAATCGTCATAAAAAGGATCATTAAATCCCCTCGGACCGGAACTCCTTCCTTTCACTGTCTTACTGCTACTTATATTTACAACAGCAGGTGAAGAAGCTTCAGCAAGTTCTGAAAAACTTGGTAATTGCTGATTAGCGCCCTGAATGCTTAAAGAGATGAAAAGCGTAATTAAAGGAAATAGAGTTAATGATTTACCCATAAAATTTTTTATTTAGCTTACTTTAGTTTATTAATAGTGAAATTTGCATTTCTTAGAATTTGGGACTTCTGTTCTGATGAGATATTACCACTAACGGAAATGATAAAAACACCACTATTAGTTTTTAAGTAAGCGAACTTGGGGGCTTGCGTGTTTCTTAATTCAGGCATACCTGTAGATGCAGGAGATAAACTAACCCTAAAAGTTTTCCCATTTGAAGGAAGTCTATAATTTGCGTAAACCTGACCTTTCTTTCCTGAGTTAAGACCTTCCAGAGTCACATTCATCCCTGTCAAAGCTTTGTCTAATACCTGCATTGCCTGAGGACTAGCAATAGCTTGTTCTATCTTCTTAGAAGCCTCAGAAGCGAATAGTTCTTCAGTAGACAAGGGGTTTTCAGCAGAATTAAAAACTCCAATAGACAATACAAGAACAAGGCCCGCAGATGCGGCAGCAACCATAGACAAATTAAACCCATTGATGGTTCGAGAATTACTAGGTTCGTGAGCATGTTCACCTAACTCTCTAGCAACTCGTTCAGAGATATCTCTGTCTAAATAACCTAAAGACGTTTTCTTAAGGCCTGACTTAGTTATTTGCAGTTTATTCCAATAATCTCTTAATTCCGGTTTGGTTTCTATTTCTTCTAGGACTCTCCTCGCTTCAAACTCAGAAAGCTCTCCATCCACCAAAGCAGATATTCTTTCTTTTATTCCTTCATTCATATTCTTTTTGATCCTTTAATTAATTCCACATTACTGTTCAACAAGGGGGAGATCTTTTCTTGAATTATTTCTCTGCCCCTAAAAATTCTTGATCTTACTGTTCCAATGGGACAATCGAGTACTTCAGAAATTTCCTCGTAGCTCAGACCCTCAAACTCTCTTAAAGAAACGGCGGTTCTGATATCTTCAGGCAGATTGCTCAATGATTCAAAAATCAGTTCCCTTAAATTATTAGCCTCTAGTATCTCTTCAGGAGAACTACCTCCTGGTATATCAAAAATATCCATCTCTTCTGAGGATAAAACTTCTGTTTCTAGGAGTTCTTTTTTCCTCTTCTTAGAAATTAAGTAATTTTTTGCTGTATTGGAAGTTATTCTATAAAGCCAAGTATAAAAAGCACTTTCCTCCCTAAAGGAATCCAACGATTTGTAAGCCTTGATGAAGGATTCTTGCGCCACATCCTCTGCTGTTTGAAGGTCTTTTACGAATTTCATTGCAATGCCTATAATCCTAGATTGGTATTTGAGAACTAAAAGATCAAAGGCTTTGTAATCGCCTCTTTTAGCTCTTCGAACAAGTATTAGGTCAATATCCTTGTTACTCTTTTTCTTATCAGCTTTCATAGCATTTATCACGTAGACTTTAAAATCATCAAAAAGTTCTGGGATTTTATAATTTTTTAGCCTTTAGAAGCCAATATAAGACCACCTTTTGCGCCAAGATTAGTGTCTTTTATTAAAGAAACAGGCATTATCTTCAATAGATCTTGCATCGTTGCACTAGACTCAAAATGAGTTCTAAAAGTATCTAAATCTTCAGGTTTTAATAGGGTATTAGCAATAGAACCAGATAAAAATACTCCGGATGTTGCGCCCCAAATTAAGGCTATGTATTTACAATAAATTGCTAACAAATAAAGTACAAGTTTTCTGGCTTTTATACACACTGGGTTGTCTTTGTTAGCTAATATTTCTTCATTGCTGTATTGAGTACCTGAAGAACCATCTAAACTCTGAAAGATAAAATTAATCCCCTTTCCAGAGAGCAGGTCTTCAAAAGTAGGTGGCCTGCCTTTGTCCTCACTAAATTTCTTCAATAAGCCCTCAAGTTCAAGAGAATCAGGCGGTATATTTAAATGACCGCCTTCAGTAAAAATTACTTTTGTATCAACTACTCCGGCAAGCCCTAGCCCAGTTCCGGGAGAGATTAATACTTTAGAACCTTTTTTTTCTTCTTTAACTTGACCTATTTTTATAATTTCATCATTACTCAGACCCTCTATGGCATAAGCTTGAAGCTCTAGATCATTTAAAACCATGAGTCCTTTTGGAAACATCTTATTTTTTAAAGTGTTCTGATTAAATTTGATGTCATTATTTGTAAATCTTATTTCATCTTCTATTACCGGAGCTGCTACTCCAATTATTGCCTTAGAAACGACCTGATTAATTTCTTCGAAATACTTATCAAACAGAGCCTCTACAGATGTGAAATCTGATAAAAGGTATTGCTTTGATTCGGTTAAAATAGTCCCATTTACAGTTACACCAAGGCGAGCATTAGTCCCTCCAAGCTCAGCGATCAAAGTAGAATTATTTTTCTTCATGGTTTAAGTAATGCTTAATCTGAGTCACTATATTGTTGAGGTCCTTGGGTACAGGCATTCCATTTAGTAACCAGTCTATAAGATCAACATCATCTTTTTGTAATAAATCAAGAAAAGATAACTTGTCTTTATCACTTAGAGTTTCAAATCTTTCTTCAACGAAAGGTTTAAATATAATGTCTAGCTCCTGTAAGCCTCGTCTGGAAAGGAAATAGGCTTTTTTATGTAAATTTGAGTTCACTGTAGGTTTATAATAGTTTAGGCCTGGTATGGATAAAAATAAAGCTATTGACCTTAATCACTTAAGCGTTTTAGAAGTTAATGGAGAAGGTTCATTCGATCTTCTGCAGGGTCAGATTACATGTGATGTAAGTAAAGTTTCTACTAAAAACAGTGAATTAGGGGCTCTCTGCAATGCAAAAGGCAGAATAATAAGCTCTTTCAACCTATGTTATTTAGAAGATCGCTCTTACGCTCTTATTGGTGACAATGCAGCTTTATTAAAAACAGAAGAAGAACTAAAAAAATACAGCCCTTTCTACAAGGTCGAAATAAAAGAGAACAAGTCTTTCTCCTTCTTTGGAGTAGATAAAGACACATTTGAGGATATATACAATGAGAAAGTGGTTCAAACTGAAAATACCATTGAAATAGGTGGTTGCAGATTTATAAATTACCTAGGTAAAAAGTTCTTATTGGCTTTTTGTAATGAAGATGGATTAACTGAATTTAAAAATCTATTCGAGCCGATTGAAGAAAGAGCTCAATGGAACCTTGATGAAATTCTTTGTCGAAATGTGGAAATATCTAAAGAAAATATAGGTAAATTCACTCCTCACGAACTTAATTACGATGTAAACAACAGAATTGATTTTGATAAGGGCTGTTATACGGGTCAAGAAGTTGTAGCCAGAATGCAATATAGAAGTAAAAATCTACCTCGTTTGAATATAGCAGAAAGCTCTGATTTAAAAATCACCGAAAAGATGACTCTTACCAATGCAGAAGACAGAAAAATAGGAAATCTTGTGAAGGTTGTAAACCTAAAAAAGAAAAGTGTATGCCTAATTAGTGCAAAAAAGAAAAATTATCAGGAAAGCTCCTTCAAGGTAAAAGAAACTAACTCAACCCTGACTATTAGTTAAAAAGTCCTCTCACCAGTCAATAGGACTGATTCCTTTAGACTCCAGAAATTCATTACACTTTGAAAAGTGTTTATTCCCAAAAAAATTGGGATGAGCGGAAAGAGGTGAGGGATGAACAGATTTTAAAACTAAATGTTTGTTCAAATCAATACTATTTCCCTTCTGTGCAGCATAATTACCCCATAATAAAAAAACGACAGCTTCTTTTTCGTTAACTTTTGATATAACTGAGTCTGTAAAAAATTCCCACCCTTTCGATGAATGAGAATTAGCAAGCCCTTTCTCAACAGACAGTACACTGTTTAGCAAAAGTACTCCTTGTTTTGCCCAAGATTCTAGACAACCACTACTAGGTTTAGTTAAACCAATATCATTTTCTAATTCTTTAAATATATTCTGTAATGAAGGGGGAATGCTTACGCCTTCAGGAACAGAAAAACATAGACCATGAGCTTGACCAGGACCGTGATAAGGATCTTGACCAATGATAACTGCTTTAACTTGATCTAAAGGGGTTAGGTTTAAAGCTCTGAACATATCCTTGCCTTTGGGATAAATTTCTTTTCCTTTTTCCTTCTCACTTTGTAAAAATAATTTAAGATTTTTCATATATTGTTTTTCAAATTCAGATTCAAGTTCTTGCAACCAAGACCGATCTAGTTTTATGGTATTTTTTAACTCCATATTCATCGCAAATCCAGAAAGAGCTTTCAATGGTAGGAGAAATCTACTTGAAAGCAAAATCTTATAAATTTTTATCCACAATTTCTGTGGATAACTCTTTGGATAACATTAAAGATTAAATACTAGGACCTTGCTTTAGAGCTTTATTACTGAATTGATCGAAATTTGATCTATTCTTAATTTTTCTAATAAAATCAGTAACTTAAGTAGTTTATACAAATTTTGACCTTTTTTTAAATAGGTGGTTTTTATTTAAAAATTATTGAAGATTAGCGTGTGTAAAACAAGAAACTCATTTATAAGTTGAGATAACCTTATTTTGGGAAGAAATTTCTTTCATAAAGACAAATAGTTAGGTATTTTTTTTGAATTATAGGTTGCTGAAAATTGGATATTTTTACGAAGAAATTAGCCTTACATTGATTACGTTCTCTATTGCAGATAATCTGGATAAAGCTTCTTCATCCACTCCATTTTCAATATCTATTAAATTGTAGGCTAAGTCACCTCTGCTCACGTTGGTCATATCAGCTATATTTAATCCTAGCTCTCCTAGAGATGTGGCAATTTGACCAATCATGGCTGGAACATTTCTATTAGTAATTGCAATTCGGTTTTTTGTGGATCTGGGTAGACTAACGCTAGGAAAGTTTACTGAGTTATTTATGTTTCCATTTTGGAGAAAGTCAGAAAGTTGTTCGACAGCCATAATTGCACAGTTTTCTTCAGCCTGTGCAGTGCTGGCACCTATGTGTGGTAATAAAATTACATCTCCGTGATCATTAGCTCTTTTGATTAGATCAGGAGTTGGGAAGTCTGTAATGAAATTTATTAGAAGTCCTGTTTCTAATGCTTCCAATATGGACTCATTGTTCACTACTTCATGTCTGGCAAAGTTTAACAATGAGGCTTTCTTAGTATTTTTTAAAAGCTCCAGATTAACAATGCCTTTAGTGCTTTCGATGGCTGGTATGTGCAAAGTTATAAAATCGCCTCTAGCAAATACTTCCTCTATTGAATCTGCAGGTTCTACTTGGCTTGGTAACTTCCATGCTGCCTCCACTGACAAAGCGGGGTCATATCCAATTACCTTCATGTCTAAGGCAACACCCATTCTAGCTACTTCGGAACCAATGGCACCCAAACCCACTATCCCTAAAGTTGATCCAGATAATTCTCTTCCTTTAAATTTCTTTTTATTCTCTTCAAGAAAAGGTTCGAGTTCCTCCATCTTTTCTATGTGCTTTAAACTATTTACAAAATCTATACTTGAAAAAACATTACGAGAAGAAAGCATTAATCCTGCTAATACAAGTTCTTTTACGGCATTGGCATTCGCACCGGGAGTGTTAAAAACCACGATGCCTCTTTCACTACATAAATCAATAGGGATATTATTGACCCCCACCCCAGCTCTAGAGATGGCTTTCAAAGATTGATTTAAATGACTT
Source organism: SAR86 cluster bacterium REDSEA-S09_B4 (assembly GCA_001628005.1). Lineage (GTDB taxonomy): Bacteria > Pseudomonadota > Gammaproteobacteria > Magnimaribacterales > Magnimaribacteraceae > AEGEAN-183. Next base: position 19,630 of record LUQU01000047.1, on the reverse strand, counting down.
TTATTTAATTTGGTACTTCTTACCAAAACGCCATCAGGATCTTTAGACTCTTCATCCAAAACACAAGCGGTATTAGATAAAGCCTCTATACCTATCGGAGAAATATTGCTTAAAGTCTTAATTTTATGCTCTGACATCTACTGTTATCCCAAAAAAGTGCGGAGAATAACATCATTTGCTTGCTTTCTCGATAACCGGTAGAATTCTGCCCCTTTTTTACAAGCTATGACGCATTTTTTAAACTTAAGCGACTTCTCTTCTTCTGAGGCAGAAAGCCTGTTACAAGAAGCTCTATCCCTTAAAAATAATAAAGATAATAACAACCCGTTAAATGGGAAGTATTTGGCTTTAATATTTGAGAAAGCATCAACAAGGACAAGGGTCTCTTTCGAGGTAGGTATGACTCAATTGGGCGGAAAAGCGGGCTTCCTTTCAACCAGTGACTTGCAGTTAGGCAGAGGAGAACCTATAGAAGATACAGCTAGAGTAATCAGCTCTATGGCAGACGCTGTTGTTTTAAGGACAATTTCTCACGAAACGTTAAATCTTTTTGCTGACCACTCTTCTGTTCCCGTTATAAATGGTTTGACTAATTTATCTCATCCTTGTCAATTATTAGCAGACTTACTGACTTTTTATGAATGCAAGGGAGAAATAAGAGATGCCAAAGTGACTTGGGTAGGAGATTACAACAACGTTTGTTTTAGCTACGTAGAAGCATCCAAGCTGTTTCAGTTTAATCTAGAGATTGCTTGTCCAAAAACTTACTGGCCATCAACTGAAGTAATGCAAGAAACGAGTGCAACCTTTACTGAAGATTTAAAAGCTGCCGTCAAAGAGAGTGATTTAATTACAACAGATGTATGGGTCTCTATGGGGGATGAAGCAGATTCTGAAAACAGAATAAAAGAATTTAATCCATATCAAGTTTCTCCTGCAGTGATGGACCTTGCCAAGACAGAAGCCATCTTTCTTCATTGTCTACCTGCAATTAGAGGACAAGAGGTCTCAGAGAACATGTTGGAAGACCCTAGGAGCAAAGTATGGGTTCAAGCTGAGAATAGACTACACGCTCAAAAAGCTTTACTCCTTAAACTTCTGGATCATTAATATAGACCCTTAGTTCTCTCAACAGCGGAAAGCCATATTTGATACTTTTCTTGAAGGTCCTTGGTTTCTTTTTTCTCAGAACAGAATGTCTTTTCACTTACCCAGCTTGAATTTAATGATTCTATGTTAGGACACAAGCCAGCTTTCATGCTGGCTAAGTAAGATGCTCCCAGTGCTGTTGTTTCGATGACTTTAGGTCTCAAAACATCGATATTCAAAATATTCGCTAGCTGTTGAGAAAACCAATTGTTCGCGACCATTCCACCATCTACTCTTAGTTCTGAGAAATTAGCCCCATCATTTTGCATTGCACCTATTAAATCTTTGGTTTGAAAAGCTACAGATTCCAAAGTGGCAGCTGTCAAATCAGCAATGCTGGTATCACGTGTTAAACCGAAAATTGAACCCCTGCTGTCTGGATCCCAATGTGGAGCTCCTAAGCCAGTAAAGGCAGGTACAACTAAAACTTTAGATTTAACATTTCTTTGATCAATTATCTCTTCAGAATCCCTAGCTGACTCAAAGAAATTTAGCTCATCTCTAAGCCATTGAACCGCGGAGCCGGCAACAAAAATACTCCCCTCTAATCCATAAGTAGTTTTTCCATCCAGCCTATAAGCTATGGTAGATAGGAGCCTATTTTCTGAAGAAATCCTTTTATCTCCTGTATTCAATAACAGGAAACAACCTGTCCCGTAAGTACTCTTTGCTTCTCCTGGACTAAAACAACACTGTCCTATTAGAGCTGATTGTTGGTCTCCCGCTATACCGCCTATCTTGAGATTACCTCCAAACAGAGAGGTATCGCCATAGTCATGAACGCTATCACAAACCTCCGGTAATATTTTTTTAGGTATTTTTAAAAAATCTAATAACTCATCGTCCCAACAATTACTGTCAATGTTAAACAGCATGGTTCTCGAAGCATTAGTTGCATCAGTCTTGTGATTCTTTCCTTGTGTAAGCCTCCAAACTAAGAAAGAGTCTATTGTTCCAAATGCCAATTCTCCGTTTTCTGCTTTTTTTCTCGCGCCTGTAACATTGTCCAAAATCCAAGCTAGCTTAGTCGCAGAAAAATATGGGTCGATTAACAAACCCGTTTTCTGTTGTATTTTTTGTTCAGTGCCCGTTTCTTTCCTTAACCCATCACAAAGCTCAGAAGTCCTTCGATCTTGCCAGACTATTGCTGGATAAATAGCCTTGCCAGAATTCTTATCCCATACCACAGTGGTCTCCCTTTGATTCGTTATACCAATACCAGCTATATCAGAAGGTTTAAGCGTATGTTTCTTAATAAGTTTATCTGTAACATCAAATACTGACTTCCATAATTCCTCTGGGTCATGCTCAACCCAACCATCATTTGGAAAATATTGCTTGAATTCCTTTTGTTCAAAATCCAATAAATTGTTTTCCTCGTCAAAAAGTACAGCCCTAGAACTAGTGGTTCCTTGGTCTATAGCTATGACTTTTTTTGACATCAATTAATATATGAAACTTGAAACAAATAATCATAAAGGAAACTGCTTATTCAGTAACTTGTTATCCACAAGAAATCCACAAAACTTTTTAGTATTTGTTGTCTTGTAATTTGCACTAAAACACAGTATCTTGTGTCTCTGGGGAGAAAATACCACTATATATAGATTTTTAGTAAAATAAAGATACGAGCGAAGAGCGCCAAAAAAATGGAAAATTTAAGAGAAACACAGCCAACAGAGCAAACAAAGACACCCGAAAGGGAAAAAGAAACCGCAGCTATAACTCCAGGACAAATGAGAGTAATCAAAAGAAATGGATCGGTTGTACCTTACGACCAGGAAAAAATAGGAATAGCCATAACAAAAGCTTTCCTTGCGGTGGAAGGCGGGGCAGCTGCTGCCTCAACCAGAATACATAATAAAGTCAACGAACTTGCAAATGCAGTAACAATGACTTTCTCCAGAAGAATGCCTTCCGGAGGAACATTGCACATAGAAGAAATACAAGACCAAGTAGAACTTGAACTCATGCGCTCAGAAGAAAGAACAGTTGCTAGATCTTATGTTCTTTACAGAGAGGAAAGAACAAGGGTAAGAAAAGAAGAGACAGCGGAAGAAGAACCACAACAAGCAGAACTAGGCATAAAGGTAATTCTTGATGATGGTACCGAAGCAACTTTGGATATCCGAAGAATTAACACAATTGTTGAGGAAGCCTGTGATGGACTTAAAGATGTCTCAGCAGAAGAAATAATAGAAGAAGCAAAGAAGAACCTCTATGACGGTGTAACAATGGAAGACGTTCGTACCTCTCTTGTTATGACTGCCAGGACCCTAGTAGAAAAGGAACCCAACTACACTTTTGTTACAGCAAGAATCTTGCTCGATAACCTGAGAACAGAGGCCCTTACTTTTTTAGAGGTAAAAGGAGAAGCCACCCAAGAAGAAATGGAAAAGCTCTACCCCGAAGTATTAGAAACATTTATACGAAAAGGGATAGAGAATGAAATAGTAAACCCGGAACTCCTAAATATGGATATCAAAAAATTAGGAGCAGCCCTTAAACCAGAGAGAGATAGAAACTTCACTTACCTGGGCCTACAAACTTTATACGATAGATACTTTATACATAAAGAGAACGTTAGGTATGAACTGCCACAAGTATTCTTTATGAGAGTAGCTATGGGGCTGTCTATAAATGAGGAAAACAGAGAAGAAAAGGCAATAGAATTCTACAACCTATTATCTTCCTTCGACTACATGAGCTCTACCCCTACTCTATTCAACTCAGGAACAATACACTCGCAACTTTCTTCCTGTTACCTAACAACGGTACCTGATGACCTGCACGGTATTTATGGGGCCATACAAGATAACGCAATGCTTTCTAAATGGGCAGGCGGACTAGGTAACGATTGGACGCCCGTGCGAGGATTAGGCTCACACATTAAAGGAACTAATGGTAAATCTCAAGGAGTGGTTCCTTTCCTTAAAGTGGTAAATGACACAGCGGTGGCAGTTAATCAAGGCGGAAAAAGAAAGGGCGCGGTTTGCTCATACCTCGAGACTTGGCACGTAGACATCGAAGAATTTTTAGAGTTGAGAAAGAATACCGGTGATGACAGAAGAAGGACCCACGACATGAATACGGCTAACTGGGTGCCGGACTTATTTATGAAAAGAGTATTCGAAGGAAAACCTTGGACTCTCTTTTCTCCTAATGACACCCCAGACTTACACGATCTGTTTGGAAAAGCTTTTGAGGAAAGGTACGAGCATTATGAAAGCTTAACTCAAAGTGGAGAAATTGAGTTCTTTAAGAAAGTTGATGCAGGCGAACTATGGAAAAAAATGCTCTCTATGCTTTTTGAGACAGGACATCCATGGGTGACCTTCAAAGATGCTTGTAACTTAAGATCACCTCAACAGCACACGGGTGTGGTGCATTCTTCTAACCTATGTACAGAGATAACTCTGAATACAAGCCAAGAAGAAATAGCCGTCTGTAACCTTGGTTCCGTAAATCTTACGCACCACCTAAAAGATGGAAAACTGGATCAAGAGAAACTGGAACAGACGATAAACACTGCAATTAGGATGTTAGACAACGTGATCAATATCAACTACTACGCCGTGGGAGCTGCAGAAAATTCTAATATGAAGCATAGACCAATTGGTTTAGGAATTATGGGTTTTCATGACTCTCTATACATGCTGAAGGTTCCTTATGCTTCAGATGAAGCAGTAGAATTCGCAGACCGGTCAATGGAGGCTGTGAGCTACTACGCAATAAAGGCTTCAAGCAATCTAGCTAAAGAAAGAGGAACCTATTCGTCTTATGAAGGTTCTCTCTGGAGCAAGGGGGTTCTGCCGATAGATTCCGTAGCCTATTTGAAAGAAAATCGAGGAGATAGCTATGCAGAAGTTGACCAAAGCACTTCTTTGGATTGGGACTCTTTAAGGGAGTTGGTTTTAAGCCAAGGAATGAGAAACTCCAATGTTATGGCAATAGCGCCAACAGCTACCATAGCCAACATAACCGGTGTCTCACAATCAATAGAACCCACTTATCAAAACCTTTACGTTAAATCTAATCTTTCAGGTGAATTTACCGTAACCAATTTACATTTGGTCAATGCTCTCAAGGAAGAAGGTTTGTGGGATTCCGTCATGGTAAATGATCTTAAATACTACGACGGAAGCGTTAAAGAAGTGTCTAGAGTCCCGGAGCAAATTAAATCAGTCTATGCCACTGCATTTGAAGTTGAACCCAAATGGTTAGTTGATGCTGCGAGTCGAAGACAAAAATGGATAGATCAAAGTCAGTCACTGAATCTTTATATAGATGAACCAAACGGTAAGAAATTAGATGTTATGTACAGGATGGCCTGGTTAAGAGGTTTAAAAACGACCTACTATTTGAGGTCTAGAGGAGCTACGACAACTGAAAAATCTACCATAGCAACTGGTGAATTAAATGCGGTTTCAGCTTCACAGGAGCCCATGACCGGAGAAGCACCAGATGCTTGCTCTGTCCTGGATCCAGACTGTGAGGCCTGCCAATAAATAGAAATAGGGGGAATTATGTTAAGTTGGGAAGAATTAGAAGAAAAAGAAGCAAAGCCTGTAAAAGCGGAAACGCAAGCAAAGCAGGTTGAACAGCCAAAGGTAGCTCTCCAGACAGGAAGCCTTTCTGACAGATTGGAAAGAGCAAAAAAAGCAGTAGCGGATTTTGATAAACAAACCGGAGAAGAAGCTCTAGAAGGAATGGGATCAAGAGTGGACGTAGACCAAAAGGCCATGATCAACTGCAGAGCGGACGTAAATCAATTGGTACCCTTCAAGTACGATTGGGCGTGGCAAAAATATTTAGATGGGTGTGCTAATCATTGGATGCCCCAGGAAATTAACATGACTCCTGATGTCGCTTTATGGAAAAACGAAGACGGGTTATCAGAAGACGAGAGAAAAATAGTTATGAGAAGCCTAGGTTTCTTCTCAACTGCTGATTCTTTAGTAGCAAATAATCTAGTTCTTTCTATATACAGACATATAACAAACCCTGAATGTAGACAGTACCTATTGCGACAAAGCTTCGAAGAAGCAATACACACGCATGCCTATCAATATGTCATTCAATCACTGGGAATGGATGAAGCAGAACTTTTTAATATGTACAGAGAAGTTCCTTCGGTGGCAAGAAAAGCTTCGTGGGCTCTGGACTTTACTAAAGAACTAGACGATCCCAACTTTGAAACGGGGGAAGCAGAACAAGACAAAAAACTTTTAAGGAACTTGATAGCCTTTTATTGTGTGCTTGAAGGTATTTTCTTCTACTGTGGCTTTACTCAAATTCTCTCCATGGGAAGAAGAAATAAAATGACTGGTACATCAGAACAGTTTCAATATATTCTCAGGGATGAGTCCATGCATTTAAATTTTGGCATAGACATGATCAACCAAATTAAATTAGAGAATCCGCATTTATGGGATGAAGAGATGCAAGACCAAGCAGCAGGAATGATTCTGCAAGGCATGGAGTTAGAAATTGAATATGCCAGGGACACAATGCCTAGAGGGGTTTTGGGTATGAACGCCAGCATGATGGAAGAGTATTTGAACTACATAGCCAACAGAAGATTGGTCCAACTAGGGTTACCGGAAGAATTCCCTAAAGCAGAGAACCCTTTCCCTTGGATGTCTGAAATAATGGACCTCAGGAAAGAGAAGAATTTCTTTGAAACACGTGTGATCGAGTATCAAACGGGAGGCGCACTCAACTGGGATTAATGGTTGAGGTCATAGGACACAGAGGCGCATCCTCAGAAGCACCAGAAAATACTTTAGCCGCGAATCGTCTAGCCTTTCAGCAAAGCGCTGATGGTATTGAGGTTGATGTCAGATTGACTAAAGACCAAAAGCTCGTGTGCATGCACGATAAAAATACACTTAGAACAGCTGGCCAAGAACTAGTCATTAAAGAAAATACTCTGAAAGAATTAAAGTCTCTGGACGTTGGGCTGTGGAAGGGTAAGCAATGGAAAGGTGAGACCATTCCTACTTTAGAAGAAGTTCTAGAAGAGGTACCAGAGGATAAAAAGATTTTCATAGAAATCAAAACGGGCACTGAATCCATCGAACCTCTTATTGAAGATATCCAAAAAAGTAAGGTAGAGAGCAATTGCATTACGGTTATCTCATTTCATCAGGAAGTTGTTAAACAAGTAAAGCGATCCAGGGAATCTCTTAACGTCAATCTGCTCATTGCGTTTAGCGGTCCAAAGGAAATCTCGAATGAAGAAGTACTCCAAAGACTTACGGAGTTCAAACTGGATGGTGTTGGCGCTGAAAATCATTCTAAGCTCTCACATACTTTCGTCGCTCCTATCCTAAAAGCAAACAAAAAAGTTCATGTGTGGACCGTGGACGACATTGAAGAGGCTAAAACTTATAAAGAGTTGGGTTTATCTTCGATAACAACAAACGTACCCCAGCTAATTAGATCGGCTTTGTAAAAGATAAAAAAAGTATTTATAACTAAAGCCTAGACCTTTATAGTCACAGAATTATGAAAGATCACGCTAAAGGATTCCTAGGTCTCGTTGAAGAAGCTCTGAAAGACATCCCTGAGGTGGATGTATACCAAATAAAGGGCAGACTGGATAAAGGAGACAACGTAAATCTGATTGACGTTAGGGAAGATAATGAATGGGATTTAGGCAGAATCCCAACAGCGATACACTTAGGTAAAGGGATAATCGAAAGAGACATAGAATCTGTGGCCAAAAATAGGGAAATGGAATTAATACTTTACTGTCAGGGTGGTTTTAGGTCGGCATTAGCTGCTGAAAGTCTAAAGAAAATGGGATATAAGAATGTTTATTCCATGAGCGGAGGATTCAGTAGCTGGGCCGGAAACGAATTTCCCATTTCAAAATAAAGGAGAAAAAAATGAGTGAAAATATTTCAAAACAAATTAGATCTGAGGTAACTAAAGAGGGTAAGTTATTAATTTACATAGAAAGTACTGAAATCCCTGAACCTAAAGAAGATGAAGTTCTAATAAAAATTGAAGCTTCACCTATAAACCCTTCTGACTTAGGGCTTTTAATAGGCCCAGCCGATGTATCCTCCATGTCCGTTTCTGGAGAAGGTGAAGCAGCTGTGGTTACTATGGATATACCTGAAGGCCTTTTAAGGATGTTAGATACACGATTAGATCAATCCCTTCCTGTGGGTAATGAAGGCGGAGGTGTGGTCGTTAAAGCCGGTAGTAGTGAGTTAGAAGATCTAGTCGGGAAAACAGTCGGTGTTGCCGGCGGTTCAATGTATTCACAATACCGTTGCGTAAACGCAGCGTCTTGTTTCGTGATGAATGAAGGCGTAACTTCAGCAGAAAGTGCATCTTGCTTTGTTAACCCACTGACCGCACTTGGGATGGTAGAAACCATGAGATTGGAAAACCATTCTGGTCTTGTCCATACCGCTGCAGCCTCTAACTTAGGTCAAATGTTGATAAAGATATGCCTAGACGAGGATGTCCCCTTAGTGAATATAGTTCGTAAAGAAGAGCATGTAACCATGCTTACTGGTCTAGGTGCTAAGTATGTATGCAATTCAAGCAAGGAAACCTTTATGCAAGATTTAGTAAAGGCGTTAGTTGAAACTGGGGCAACCATTGGTTTTGATGCAACCGGCGGAGGAAAACTTGCAGGACAAATCCTTACTGCCATGGAAGTAGCAGCGAACCAAACGGCAACGGAATACAATCGATACGGATCAAATACCTTTAAGCAAGTCTACATTTACGGTGGTCTGGACCGGTCCCCTACTACTCTAAACAGAGCGTTTGGATTCTCGTGGAGTTTGGGAGGTTGGCTTTTAACCCCTTTCATTGGACGTGTGGGACCCGAAAGGTTTGAAGAACTTAAGCAAAAAGTAGCTGATGAGATTAAAACTACTTTTGCAAGCCACTACACCAAGGAAATTTCTCTGGCTGAAGTTTTACAACCTGAGAACATAGAGGTGTATGCCAAGCAAGCCACTGGAGAAAAATACTTAATCAACCCTAATAAATAATTAGCTTATTTATTCGGTTTAAGGCGTATAGAAGATTAAAACTCCTATTGGAATTAGTGCTAATAGGAAAATCCAAACAAAGCTTTGCCAAGTTTTATAGTCTTCTCTATTTCTATAAATATCAACAGCACCGGCAGAAAGGATGATAATTAGAATGAGTAGATAAAGGGCTGTAAAAGTATCCAATTAAGAAAAAGCTCTGATTAGAGGATTTAGCTTAATTTTCTCTGGAATTTCTTCTGCACCTGGAATGCCTCTTGCTACCATGAAAGGTTTTAAGGCTTCTATTGCTTTAGGTTCATCATAATGACAAATATTTGGGTACATGTGGTGCATAGCGTGAATCTGCATCGAATGATTCAAATATCTAGGCATAGCATTAGACCAAAATCGAGAATCTTTGTATCGGCCTACTGGCAAATTTTTATGAGGTTCATGAGAAAAAATAATGCCAAGATAAGACACAGCTATTTTTCTGGGTATCCACCACAATAAGAGTGTTTCTAGCGGATAAATTACTGCAACAGCCATTTGCGCAAAGAAAAATACAAGACCTACAAGACTCCCTGTTTCTAGAGTTTTTGCAAATTTAGGATCTTCTTCACTAAGCTTCTCTACGACTTCAATGAGCCCACCCTCTCCAGTTTGGTTTTGAATTTGTATTGCTGATTGAAACCAGTTATCAACATGTGTGTGGCGGTAATCTGGATCTCTTTCCGGATCATTAGTATGAGCATGATGTTTCATGTGGGTAGCCTTAAGAATATGGTGAGACTGAGCTAATGGAATAAGAGATATTTGGCCAACAACAGTATTGAGCCAGTTAAGTTGTTTGTGTTTTCCTGATAGATGGCCATGCTGCCCTGCATGAGAAGGGAGGTAAGAACAAGCCGTTGAAATAGTTGAGATAAGTAGTCCAGCCCATAGTGGAATTACATCATTTACAACTAGACCCCAAGTAATTACCCAGACAATACATTGTCCGAGTCCAACGACTATCATTTCCCACTCGATTCTACCCATGAAAGTACGCGCCACTTTCCTTTCTTCTTCAATGGATAAATTTGTTTGAGAATCTCCTGCTAATTGATCCATGACCAACCCTTGTATTTACCTAATAGGCCCAAAATGAGCCCTAATAAATAAGCTGTTAAAGCAAAAGCTAAACTGTGACTGTCACCCAAGAAATAATTGAATATTGCATTAAATATGCTTCCCCAGAAGATAAGTCCAAACCAAACCAATCCCCAGGTGGTTATGTGTTCAAAGAATAGTGTTATAACCTTCATGTTTATGACCTATTTTACCATTTAGTTAACTTTTGCTCTCTGTTCCTTTACAACCTCTTGCATTCCTTCCCATTCATCCCACATATTGCACATAGCTTGTTTGGATCTTTCCCAAGGGTCATTACCCTCTTCGTATTCAAGCCATTCACCCATTTGTCCTCGATCTGGATGGTCTGAAACTCCATTTACCATCTTGTCAGGTTGTCTTTTTTTGTTTCTTAGTCTGAAAATTATATTTTTTCTAGATTCAGTTCCGTTCTCATTTCGTGAACCAGAATGCGGGATGTGATACATAGCTATGCAAGCGTCTCCTTTATCCATTTTAACTGGTGTTGGTCTAGCCCACTTTTTACCATCCGGAGTTGATTCCGAGGAGTCGTCAACAAATTTCTGTTGCACGGAGTCAGGGATATAGAATAAACCGCAACGGTTTGGTGCTTCGTAATTGATTCTGGGCCAATCTGGACCTTCTGGTCCTAGGTGTCCGTTAGTTTCATACTGCCATTTAAAAAACTTCTCCATTTCATGATGAGCCCCCTTCAATAAATTAGTCTGCCCTCTGCCATCTTCTGTCTGATCATTAAGGCAGACAAAAACAAAGGCTGTAAAGCTGCCTAAGGCCAAGGTCATTTCAGGATCTTGAAATAATGGAACCATATTATGCCCCATGACATCTGGACTCCTTCCTAGATCTCCTTTTGGACCAGAGGCAATATACCTGTAATAAATTTCTTCTTCTGACCCCTCTTGAACCTCCTGAGGTGCATTTATCGTTTGGCTACCGTCCATATGAATTTGAGCACCGTAATAAGGCATATCTTTATCCTTATACCCAAGGCTATTAAAGTGCTCTCCTGGTTGGGATTGCTTCATGACTCCTACCTGACAATGCACTGGTGGATCAAAATAACCCATAGCCTCATGCAATATAGGAGTCAGTGGCGAGGCATTGACTAAATCTATCATTTCTTTTTCTCCGCCTAGATTTTCGCCTTTTTTTGCCCTTTTAATTCGACCTAGTGAAGCTTCAACTAATTCGTCGGGAATGACTTTTTTTAGTACCAAAAAACCGTCGCGATAGAAATCTTGCTTCTGTTCTAAAGTTAATTTATCTCTTGCATCACTCATCTACTAAACTTCTGGTTTCGGATCATATGTTCTAGTGACCAGCTCTCCCTGCATAAAGGGGCCGACAGCCTCAATAAGTCCAGTTTCAACTCTCCAAGCCATATAAGCTTGCTGGTCTTCAGCACTATCCCATTCCTCCACTAGTACGACGCTAGAAGTCTCTTGATCAACTAGAGTGGTTACACTTCTGCACCCTTTATAGGCCCTTGTTTCTACCAAAGCCCCTTTAAGAATATTTAGATAGTCTTCTAACATGTCCGGCTTCACAGGCATTTCTAAAGTTATCATTACACTCATCTTTTACTCCTTTTTAATTTATTATCTAATAACTTAACCATAATTTCCTAACTCTTAGAAAATTTAGTTCCAGGTGCATAATATCGATCATGCCATATTCCCTCGGGAGCCTCTCCTGTTACAGGCATTCTCCAAGTTTTAACTTTTGATTCTTCCAATTTAACAGAATATAACGCTCTCTCTTGGTCTATGGTGTTTTCAACATAAGCCTCGGCCATTTCTTCAGGACCATATCTCTTAGCTATGTTTAGATACAGCTCCCGCCAAGTGTCATCATTTCCTAAATCATGTAAGAGTTCAGCATTACCCTCGATAATCACCTTGCGGTAAGGAAGAGTCTGTTCATCAATACAAAGAGAAACTCGAGAATCCCGTTTTAAACAGCTGAACCACTCTGATTTGGCTCTTGGGGTAAACAGAATGCAATTTTCTTCATAAATGAACCAAATGGGGGTAACTAATGGAGATCCATCGTCCCTAACTACTCCAATGCGCATTAATATGCCGTCTTCCTCTAAAAAATCTGTTTGTTCTTTTTGTGTCAATGCCGGCATAAATAACTCCCCTTTTTATCACACACTTCATCTGTTAATGTTTATATTAGATTAACTAAAGCAAAAAAAGAAAATACTAAGTAAATCTATCGGAAATATGAAGAAGCTAATCATTGGGATAATTGTCATAGGCTGTATGTCATTTATAGCGTGGCAAAACAGGGTTAGCCTCCTAATGTTTGGTATACCAATTCTTTATAACATAGTGGATCCTGTTGCAGAAGAAGGCGAAGTTAACTGGCCTGAAGGACCTAAAGAAGCTTCCGATCCATCAAAAAGACCTCCTAACATTATCTTAATACTTGCTGATGATATGGGATTTAATGACCTCTCTTTATATAACGGCGGTGCTGGGGACGGTTCTTTAATGACTCCGAATATCGATGCCTTGGGGCTTGAAGGAGTTATCTTTGATAACGGTTACGCCGCAAATGCCGTTTGTGCTCCATCAAGAGCTTCAATTTTGACTGGCAGATATTCCACTCGTTTTGGTTTTGAGTTCACGCCTTTTCCAAAAATCGGTGCCACTATCTTTCAATGGATGCAAGATACTGCGGAAGAAAAACCAAAGTTAGAAACTTTTATGCATTTAGATGGATTTGATGAAAGACCGGAGGTTACTGATCTAGGGATGCCTAGTGAGCAAATTACTATAGCTGAGGTCTTAAGGGACCAAGGGTATTACTCAGCTCATATCGGTAAATGGCATTTAGGCCAATTAGAAGGAAGTCATCCAAATGATCAAGGCTTCGATGATAGCCTTTCAATGATAGGAACTTTATACCTGCCAGAAGACCATCCTGATGTAGTGAATTCTAGAAATCTTAATGACCCGATAGACAATATGGTTTGGACAGTTGGAAGATACAGTGCTTCATTTAATGGAAGCGATGATTTTGAACCGGATGAGTATTTAACTGACTACTACACTAAAAATGCAATCGAAGTAATTGAAAAAAATAAAAATAGACCCTTCTTTCTTTATTTAGGTCACTGGGCTATCCACAACCCTTTACAGTCTCTTAAAAGCGATTACGACCTGCATTCTCATAGCGGTAATCACACCTTGAGTGTTTATTCCGGAATGATTGAGGCGCTGGATAGAAGTGTAGGAAAAATAGTAAAAACATTAGAAGAAAATGGACTTTCTGATAATACTTTAATAATTTTTACAAGTGACAACGGTGGAGCTGGATACATTGAACTGCCTGATATCAATAAACCTTATAGAGGATGGAAGTTAACCCATTTTGAAGGAGGCATGCATGTGCCTTTTCTCGCTAAATGGCCTTCTCAAATTAAAAAAGGCACTAGATATTCAAATCCAATACATCACACGGATATATTTCATACCATAGCAGCAGCGGCAAAAGCCAAGGTTCCTGATGACAGAAAGCTAGACGGGGTTGATTTGTTACCTTTTGTAAGAGGAGAAAACAAGAACCCTCCCCATAAAACTCTTTTTTGGAGAGAAGGAGATCATCAAACTGTCTTGCATGAGGGCTGGAAGTTAATAAAATCTGGTCGTATAAACAAAAGATGGTTGTTTAATCTAAATAAAGATCCCTTGGAAAGAATAAACCTAGTTGAAGAAAACAAAGATATAGTTTCTGAGTTAGAAAATTTATTGGCCCGACACAACCAAGAACAAGTAGAACCATTATGGCCAAGTATCTGGGAATCTCCGCAGCTGATTGATAAACACGGAGGTCAGGAATACGAAGAGGGAGACGAATATATATACTGGCCTAACTAATATATTAAGGAAATTTTAAATGGAAATATTAAGAACACCCGATGAGCGTTTCGAAAACATTAAGGGCTACCCTTTTGAGCCGCATTACACAACAATAAAAACTCATGATGGCTCTGATTTAAGAATTCATCACATCGATGAAGGTCCTAAAGATGGCCCAATGCTTCTAGCAATGCACGGCCAGCCTGTCTGGAGTTATCTGTATTCAAAAATGATCCCCTACTTAGTTGAAGGAGGAGTTAGGGTTATTGCACCCGATCTTCCTGGTTATGGAAAGTCAGACAAGCCCGCTTCAAGGGAAGATTACAGTTATCAAAGACAAGTTGACTGGATGACTCAATGGTTAATTCAAAATGATTTCAAAAACCTTACCTTCTTCGGTCAGGACTGGGGTGGTTTGATTGGACTCAGAATGATTACAGAAGAACCGGATAGGTTCTTAAGAGTTTCGATGGGAAATACAGGCCTGCCCTACAATCCTGATGCATCGAAAGACCTTCAAAATAAAGTGAAAGCTTTTAGAGATGAAAAGATCAAGCTCACACTCTTTTCTATGGCCCGACAAGTTCAGCAAATGGATGGAAGAGTGGATGGAACAGATATTGAAAATGAAGACTTCCACCCAGCTTTAAAATTCATGTATTGGCAAAAGTTTTGTTGGGATACTGAAAACTTGCCCATCGGCACTCTCTGTTCTTTTCAAATGGATAAAAGATCTAGACCCATGGTAGCAGCTCATTACTTTTTACAAAGATTGGGGCTAGAAAAATTCTCTCCTTTTAAATCAGATGTTCTTAATGCTTACGAAGCTCCGTTTCCAGATCCTTCTTACAAAATGGGTCCGAGAGCAATGCCAAGCCATGTACCGACCTTACCCGATTCATCTTTGGAAGCACAAAGAGTGGCCAGAGAATTCTTTAAGACCTCAGATAAACCTTTTTTATCTGTTTTTGCTGGAGATGATCCAGTTACTAATGGTATAGAAAGTGATGTCTTGGAAATGGCACCTAATGCTAAGAGTGCCCCTCACATTGGCGGGGGCCACTTTTATCAATGGTCTAGGCCTAAAGAGTTATCGGAGTTGTTAGTTAATTTTATTAAAGAAAATTAAAAGAGACTTTTCTTCTAAAAACTTATAAATAATTCAATCCAGATTCTGTGGCAGGTTCTCCCTGAATTCTTGAATGATACATAACTCTTGCTTCAGTTAAATCCCAGGTACAAGCTTGATGCATTAGGTTCCTGTTATCCCAAATAACGGCATCTCCTACCTTCCATGCGTGGTGGTAAACCCGGTCTCCTTGGCACGCAAAATCATTGAGCTCATCCAGTAGAGCCTTTGACTCTTCTTTTGACATTCCTGGTATTCCATAAGCATGCCTTCCTATCAACAATGATTTTTTTCCTGTCTCGGGGTGAGTTTTAACTAAGGGACGAAATGGAGGTGGGTCAACATCGAAACCGTAGCCACTGAATTCACTTTCCGCTTGAGGTTTGTGTTTATATTTGGCTTGGCTGTATGTATAGGAGTGATAGGCACTAAGATCTTCTATCTTGTCTTTCATATCCTGATCCAGAGCTTCGTAAGCTGATGTCATATCTGCCCAGCCCGTCTCACCACCTGTTGCCGGGACCTGATGAGCTGTAAAAACTGAACCTTTTGCTTGAATGGGCATGTAAGTGCTGTCGTGATGCCATTCCATATTTCCTCTTAAAGATTTGACTATGTCATCATTAACTGGATCTCTGATACTACCGTCTTTTTTCACATTACTTATAGGCGTTATATCAAACTCCATTTCTCCAAACAATTTTGCAAACTTAATCTGCTCGTCTTGACTTAAATGTTGATTAGGAAAAATCAATAAATGATGCTCTATCCAAAGTTTATACAATTCATCAGCTTGAGAATTTTTTAAATCTGCCAATTTTAGTCCTTCAACAATCACCCCAAAGGTTTTATCTAGGTGAGTAACTGAAAGAGAAGTTTTCATTTTAAGAAATCAATAAGAATTGAATTGGTTTCTTGTGCAGCTTCCTGTTGCACCCAGTGGCCGATATTGGGAAACAGGACTACTTCTTCAAGCAAAGGGATAACTTCTTTCATAGAACTTTCTAAGGCTTCTTTGTCAGCCCCTCCGATTACCATGTCTTGGCTTCCTGCCAGGAATAAGGTGGGAACTTTAATACTGTGATCTTGCAAGTCTTCCGTTAATTTCCAATTCCTTTCTATATTTCTGTAGTAATTAACACCACCACGAAAACCGGACTGTTCAAATTGTCCGACGACGTAATCTAAATCCTCTTGGGTAAACCAGCCAGGCAACCCTTCCGGTTCACCTATTCGAGGTAAAAACCCACCAGCTGAGCGCTTTGGATCTGTGATTTTTGGTGATTTTGTTCGAGACCCTGGCGATTGATAGAACTTACTAATCAAATCTCTAGGATCTTTATCGTATTCCTTTTCTGCCACTCCGTTTGGTTCATTGTGATAGAGGATATAAAAGAAATTATCTTGGAATACTGCTTTCAAACCTTCGATCGGGTTCTGATCCTGTCTGCCGTTGTAGGGAACACTCATGATCACCAATTTTGTAAAACGTTCTGGATAAAATAGTGCACTGAAAGTAGCGACCGGTGCTCCCCAGTCGTGGCCCACTATATAGGCTGTAGTTTCTCCGAGGGCATCAAGTATTCCTACCATGTCAGCGGTTAGGTGATTGATATCATATTCATCTACACCAGGAGGGGCATCCGTTTCACCGTAACCCCTCATATCCGGTGCAATGACACGGAAACCTGCTTGAGATAAACCTACGAGTTGATGCCTCCAGGAATACCAAGATTCTGGCCAACCGTGTGCTAATAACACCAAGGGGCCCTCGCCCATTTCGGCTAAGCGCATCTTGATACCGTTGGTTTCTATAAAACTAAACTTTACGCCTTCTAAGGGTGATTCATTCATATTTACCTCATGATTTCCTTTGTGCTCAATTTCTTCTGCAAACGAATAAAAAGATAGTACTAATGTACATAAGAAAAGAATTCTTTTCATTAAGAAACCTTAAGTGATCTACTCAGTTAAGTGTTCTACAAAAACTAACTGATTAAACTTAGTTGGAACAACGTAGTAGTACGGATTGTCATCACGCTGTGATTTCCTTTTTGGAACCAAGGCTACCCTATACAACTTCCCTTGCTCAAAACTTTTAAGGAGTATGATCTTGTCACCTTTTTGAAGATCATAGGTATATCTACTGTCTCGTTGTCTAAAAACACCGGTTTTGCTTGGATCTCTCCTGATATCCGTTAGTAAATCATTTTTTAATACATAAAGAACCACAGAAGATGTACGTTTTTTTGATTCAAACACATCACCAACCTCGTAATTTGAGGCATCCGTATAACCGCTAACTACAAAACATAATAGAAAAAGACCTAACAAGCTTTTCTTAATAAGGTTCATTTGATTAATCATGACCGTTTTATACACCAGCCCATAAGTTTTTGCCAGAAATCGTAAAAAGAATAGAATACATCAGACTCAGACCTACTTAAATATGAATTCTGGAGAAATCAAATGACAGCAATGACAGAAACCGAAAAGCAAGAATATCTAGCAGATTTACACGTTGGTGTTTTATCGCTAAACGATAACTCCAACGGACCTTTAACGGCTCCCATTTGGTATGACTACGAACCGGGTGGAGAGTTTTGGTTTATAACTGGACCCAATTCATTGAAAGGAAAATTACTGGAGATCGGAGTTCGGTTAAGTTTAGTGGCTCAGTCCGAAGAACCTCCCTATAAATACGTCAGTGTGGAAGGACCGGTTGTATCTATTAGCGAATCGACTGAGGATGACTTGCTCGCCATGGCAGTGCGTTATCTTGGCGAGACTGGAGGCCAACAATACACAGAAAACAGTAACGGTTCAGATGGTGTCTTAGTTCGAGTTAAGCCAGAGCGTTGGTTGGCTGTAGACTACGGAACAGGTTAAGGAGTTAGCCTTAAATTGTTGAAAGAATATCAACGAGTCCAATTGCCTCTCTGTAATAAAAGACCACAAGAACGGCAATACATAAAATAGCAAAAACCACGAGCGCACTGATTGCTCTCGGCGGATTGTCAGGTAATTCAATGGCTTTATTATTGGCTTTTAGATAATCAGAATAAAGATTACACAAACTTAAGAGATATATTGGTCTTAAAAAAAACATGATAAACCCTGTAGAGAAACAAATTGGCAATGCTATATATAAATAAATATTCGCAATGTTGTTTCCTATTCCAGTGCCGTCATCTAAATAAAATACAATGGGGAATGCCGCGACGTAAGTCAAAATTCCTAATAGCCAACAGTACCCTGAATAAGAAGCTCTTAACCTAACGATTTCTTTTGTATGTTGTTTAACAAATGCTAAGGACTCTTTACCTGATTCAATCATACCTTTGCCAAGAACCATGCTTGGTAAAACCCCCGCTATGCCAATCTTCCAAGCATAGTAAAGCACTTCTTCGTATAATATTTGGGCTGGTGTTCTTTTTTCTTCAGTACTCGGAATTCGACTCATAATTTGCCTGACAGTAATCCAACCGTCAGTCCAATGAAATGCCCAGAGAGGCCAAGCATTAGGCAAACTAAGTTTAAGGCACATGGCAACGGTTGATGCCCTGCCTTGCTTATGCAGAAAATGAGTCACACCCATGCAGCTGGAAAAAATAGCAATGGGAAAAGCTGCTACACCCACACAAATAAAAGCCCAAAGAGTTAGCGCTACGTCTATCGGTCCCGCGCCCCCATCCTCAGATGAGAGTGCTTCCCACACCTCCGGCGGAATCCAAAAAAGCATTTGCGTCCATAACAAATACGCGATTGCAACGGCCAACCACTGCATCCCACCAAAAAAGAAAATTTCTTTTTCTTTTAATCCTAAAGACAGAGCGTACCCAGCCTTGGAAGCAAAACCAGAAGCCTCGGGGTCGGTTTCTATGTCCGTTGGTATCTTTTGTATTTCTGGAAGAGCAGCCAATTCTCTCTGCATGGAAAACAATTCGCTGACGCCACTAGGCAACCATTTTGCTTGTTTGGCTTCAAGGTCTTCTTGTTCTTTTTCCGTAGGCTCATATAAATATTTTGGCCCCTCGGGTTCGCGTATGGGGTGCTCATCGGCTTTACCAACATTTATAGACTTAGCTTTTGTCCAGGGTCCAGCTTGTTTTTCCTCTTTGGGTTCTGCTCTCTTTTTTTGTTTTCCTGCATCATCTTCAGGCTCTCTTAGGAATTCTTCTCTACACTGGTAATGCATACTCATACCCTGTGTTTTATAATCGACATCCCAAAAAGCTATTTTCTTTTTACAAATTTCGCAAGTTGTAGCCATATCTCTTTATCATACTGTGTTACTTGGTTTCCTCTAGATGCTTCTTTAAATA
>LUQU01000046.1 GCA_001628005.1 SAR86 cluster bacterium REDSEA-S09_B4 | reverse complement strand
CCTTGAAAGGGTTCGATTTTATCTACAATAGAGTGAATATCTCTTAATGAGATATTCATTTCTTCAATAAGACCCATTCTCATATCCATTAACTCAGAGTAATTTTTAATATTTTGAGTTGTTAAATTGAATTTTTCTTCTCCAGTAAATTTAGCCACTTCTGCCCAAATTTCTGGGACTAGCACTCCTTCTAAATCGAGACAAACATATTCCATAGATTAAATTCTTAGTGGTAAAAAAGTTGCGAAACCAAATTTTATACCCTTTATTTGAAATATAAAGTCTAAGCCTTAAGATTAACTACTTGGCCAGTAGGCACTTCTTCGCTCGCAGAATCACAGTTTTCTTCCTGATCATCAAAGAAAATATCAGCTTGATAAACCTTTAAAAATTCAACTTTTTGTAAACCACCTAAAAATAAGCTCTCATCAATCCTTACTTTCCATTCTCTTAAAGTTCTAATAACTCTTTCGTGAGAAGGAGCTGATCTGGCCGTAACTAAAGCGATCCTGATGGGACAGTCAGATTGAGGAAACAAATTTTGGATCCTATGCAGTTCTGAAAGGAAAGGCTTAAATGGGCCACCTGAAAGAGGTTTGTTTGCCAAATTTTTTTCATTCTTATCAAAGGCATCCAGGCCTTGAGAATCATAGATTGCTTGTGACTCTTCAGAAAAAATTACTGCATCTCCATCAAAAGCAACCTTCAATTGACTATCTCTTGTTTTTGCAACCCCAGTGGGGATAATTCTAGCTGCAGCCACTCCGCTCTTTAGAGCTAATTTACAATCTGAAAATTCTGTTGAAAGAAACAAGTGTGCTCCAAAGGACTTTGCATATGTGTGGGGGCTACTACCTCCACAAAATGCTGCCCTTTTAATATCTAGATTGTGATGTTCTATGGAGTTAAAGATTCTCAATCCAGTATCAGCTGAATTTCTACTAAGCAAGACTACTTCTACAGACTTTTCACCTTTTAATTCTTTATTTAAATCCAATAACTTTGTAACTAAAGGGAATGCTTGGCCTGGATTCAGGGTTTTATTTTCGTTTGAGATTTGGTATTCCCTATAAGCCTCTAGGCCTTGATCTTCAAATATCTTATGACTGTCATCAAGATCAAACAGTGCCCTGGAGGTAATTCCTATTACTAACATAAATTTGAGTTTTTACCATTTTACTGTATATAATTACAGTAATAAAGCTTAGGAGTATTATATGAAAGACTTAACTTCTCGCCAAAAGGAAATTCTAGATCTAATCAAAGACCACTTAAAAGAAAAAGGATTTCCACCTACTAGAGCAGACATTTCAAGAACCTTAGGTTTTAAATCTCATAATGCCGCTGAACAACACTTAAGGGCAATTGAAAAAAAGGGGTTTATTTCAATTCTATCAGGTGCATCTAGAGGCATTGTTTTAAATGAGGAAGAATCAGGAATTCCGGTTGTAGGTCTAGTAGCGGCAGGGAATCCAATACTCGCAGAAGAAAATATTGAGAATAAACTTGAAGTGCCTACCAACATGTTTAACCAAAAAGCAGATTTCTTACTTAGAGTGAAAGGGGAAAGCATGAAAGATATTGGAATTAACGAAGAAGATCTTATAGCAGTAAAAAAATCTAAAGACTGCAAAAATGGAGATATTGTTGTTGCCAGAATCAATGATGAGGTAACTGTTAAGACTTTTAAATCCTCTGGAGAAGGAAAAGTTACCCTTGAAGCACAAAATAAAGATTTCAAATCTATGAAAGTAGATCTAACTAAAGAGGAATTTTATTTAGAAGGAATTTGTGTTGGTGTAATTAAAAGGTTTTAGATTTCTAATCTAATAAAGATAAAGCTATTTCTTCATCAACTTCTTTAACCTTGATGTCCTTTGGAAGTTCTTTTTTCACTCCCGCATGAACTACAAAAGCTTTCCAGCCCTTACTTCTTGTCCTTTGTCTTCTAATTCCAACAGCTCTTGAGTCTTCTGGATGATAAGTAATGATTGGTAAATTACTTACGGCCCATTCTAAAGTTACTTCTTCTAAAGACATATCTTTTGGAACTGTTTTTCTGATAAGTTCGTCCGTTTCAATATAAGCACCAAATCTACCTTGCTTAAGAAAAACAGGAACTTTGCTTGTTGGATCGAGTCCTAATTCTTTAGCTTCTTCTTTAGTAACACCTTTTCCTGCTAGTAACTCAACTGCTCTATTCATACCTATAGAAAAAATATCTTCCTCATTGGGAAGATTTGCGTACTGGTAGGTTTCTTTTCCTTCCCTTTTTACCCGTACAAAAGGACCTCTTGCATATCCTGCTTGCATCATTTCGTTGGTATCAGGATGAAGGCCAATGTCCCTCGGTAATGTAATCCACAACAAAGCACTTTCTAAAGTTATATTTTCTGCAGTCTCATTCGATATTGTTTGTCTAATTACTTCATCTTTAGAATCTTGAGTTTCTAGATAGAGACCTCCTCCTCTAGAAGGTTTTAGAAAAATATCCTTACCTGATTCAGGATAAATACCAATAGATTCTTTTGCCTTTGCATGAGCATCAACTTCTTCAAGAGTTAAGAAAGGAGGACTCTTGTAATCACAACCGGTTTCATCAAATTTTGTACAGCCTATAAATGGCCCAAATTTGGGACTGTTTTTCAAAGTTAATTCAGCAGAACAATTTGGACAAGTATTCCCTTTTGGAAATAAACGCTCTTTTAGAGCATTGTTCAATTTTTCTAAAACATCTCTATTGGATAGTTCAAGCACTGAACTAATACTAGGCTCAAAACCTTCCCAGAAGTTATCTAAAAGATTGGTCCAAAGAAGCTCTCCTTTAGCAATTTTATCCAGAGACTCTTCCATGTCAGCAGTAAAGTCATATTTGAAATAGTCTAAGAAATATGAATCTAAGAAACTTACCACAACCCTGCCTTTATTGGCTGGCTTAAATTGCTTGTTTTCCAAGGAAGCATATTCCCTTTTTTTTATACTATTCATAATAGAGGCATAAGTAGAAGGCCTGCCTATTCCCTTTTCTTCAAGTTCTTTAATTAGACTTGCTTCAGTAAATCTGGGAGGAGCTTTAGTAAAATGTTGTTCAGGCATTACAGAACTTATCTCTAAGTTATCACCAAGCTCTAAAGAAGCTGGTAACGTTGTCTCGGAAGTTTTTTCACTGTCATCTTTTCCTTCTTCGTACACCTCTAGAAAACCTTTAAATACAATTTGTGAGCCAGTGGCTTTGAAAGTTAGATCTTTCTTTTCTGATGAAATCATAATCTCAGTTTGAGTAACATCTGCACTTTGCATTTGACTTGATACAGATCTATTCCATATAAGCTCATACAGCTTCTTTTCATCCCCAGAAAGCCCATTTTCTTTTGGTAACCTACTGATGTCAGTAGGTCTTATTGCCTCATGTGCTTCTTGTGCCTGCTTTGATTTACTCTTAAAAACCCTCTGCTCTGAAGGTAGAAATTTAGATCCATATTTCTCTTCTATTACCCTTCTGCATTGTTCTATTCCTTCTTTGGACATAACGGGGCTGTCAGTTCTCATGTAAGTGATCAAAGCTTGTTCGTAAAGTGCTTGTGCGGTTCTCATCGTTTGATCAGCTGAAAGCCTAAGCTTTCTTGCTGCTTCTTGTTGTAAAGTAGAAGTTATAAAAGGGGGTTTTGGGTTCCTTTTTACTGGTTTTTTATTTATCTCACTTATTGAAAAAACTGAGTCTCTTGCCCGGTCAGTAAGTTCATTAGCATTCTTTTCATTAGAGATATCAAACTTTTTTAATTTTGTACCATCCACAAAGTGGATTTGCGAAGGTACTTTTTCTTGGTTTTTAAGAAATTCAGCTTGAATAGTCCAGTACTCTTGAGGGTCAAAAGCTTCTCTTTCATTTTCTCTTTCGCAAATAAGTTTTAATGCAACTGACTGCACCCTGCCAGCTGATTTTGCCCCTGGAAGTCTTCTCCACAGAAGAGGCGAAATATTGAAGCCAACAATGTAATCTAAAACCCTTCTTGCCAAATAGGCTTCTACTTTGTCTTGATTGATTGCTCTAAGATTATCTATAGCCTCAAGGACTGAATTTTTTGTTATTGAATTAAAGACTGCCCTACTTACTTTAATATCTTGTATCGCACCTTTTTCTTTGAGTAATTCATATATGTGCCAAGCTATAGCCTCACCTTCCCTATCAGGATCTGTTGCTAAAATTAAATGTTCAGCTTTTTTAAGAAGACTCAGGATTTCTTTGACTTGTTTTTCGCCCTTATTATTTAAAGACCATTTAATATCAGACCAGGAACCAGGAGTAACTGCTCCATCTTTATCATCCATATCCCTAACATGACCAAACGAAGCTATAACACTGTAAGAATCTCCTAAATATCCTTCAATAGTTTTGGCCTTTGCTGGAGATTCAACTACTACAACAGAATTCATAATAAAATTTTCTTTCTTTTAGTATAAAGATTACAAAGGGCAGTTATGTCAAGTATTTATGGTAAAAAATTTTCAAAGCTTAAGGATCCAATATCTCTTTAACGAGTACAGGCCCTTTATAAATCATACCTGTATAGATTTGAACTAAATCAGCGCCTAGTTCCAATTTCTTTTTAAAATGATCTCGGCTCATTACACCCCCAGAGGCTATTATAGGGAAAGAAGTTCCTAAAAATTTTCTTAAAGACAAAAGATTTTTATTTGAAATATCAAATAACTCTTGCCCACTTAAACCGCCGTTGAGAGGATAATTATGAAAAGCAGTAGTATTAGAAGAAATTATTCCATCGATAGTTTTATCTAAAACCTCTTTACAAATATTTTCTAATTCTCCTTCGTGTATATCCGGAGATAATTTAAGAACAACGGGTTTGTAGCCAAATTGTTTCGAGAGTTTTTCTTGTTTTTTCTTAATACTATTGATTAATCCAGAAAAATACTTTTTACCCTCTAATTTTCTTAAATCTTTAGTATTGGGTGAAGAGATATTTACTGCTATGTAGTCACAAAAGGGGTAGGCTCGATCTAAGCAAAAAAGATAGTCGTCCACTGCTTTTTCTAGTGGTGTATCAAAGTTTTTACCAATACTTAAACCAATAATAGCTTTTGTGTTCGAACTATTTATTTTCTCGATCGCATATTGTATTCCCTTATTATTAAAACCCATGCTGTTAATTAAAGATTTTTTTTCTCTTAATCTGAAAAGTCTTGGTTTTAAATTTCCTGATTGAGCCCTAGGGGTTAAGGTTCCAAGCTCCAAAAAACCAAACCCTAGACTTGCAAGAGAATCAACGTAATCTGCATTTTTATCCATACCAGCTGCAAGTCCAAGTCTATTAGAAAAACTTAAATTCATAATTTCTAACTTTTTCGAATCTAATATATTAGTTTCTTTGAAATTAAAATAACTTAGGACCTTTAAAGAGTTTAATGAAATGGAATGTGCTGTTTCTGGTGGAAACAAGCTTAATAGAGGAAGGAATTTAGTTAGTAACTTTAGATAAATAAACTTTCCTATAATTTAAAATTATCGCTATTATATATTAATGTTCATTGCAAAAATCACTTCTTCTAACTAGCGTTACAAGTGCTCGCTTTGGAGCTTTTTTATGTTCCTATAAAAAATTCCAACACATTTAAAGTAAATATGGTTAAATGGTCGCCCCCTGAGACTATAGGCATAGGGTTATTTAGAAAAAAACCTTGTATGGACGGGGTTTTAATGTAAAACTTGAGGGTTGTTAGAAAAAGAAAAATTTGTAAACACTTAGAGTGGGGAAAAATACAAAATCATGAAGAAAAATATTTTTGCTATTTTAGTTTCTTTTTTTATGGAGGTTACGCCTCAGTTAGCATTAACTGATGAGGGAAAGCCAGCTGAAGGAAGCGAATCTGGTACATCAGGATCTGCGGGTTCTGCTGCTGGTTCTGCGGGTTCTGCTGCTGGATCTGCTGCCGCTGGATCAGCAATAGGAGGAATTTCTTTAGGAACGGTTGCTGCCGTAGCTGCTATCGCTGCTGCTGCTGCTGCATTAGCAGATGGTGGATCGGGAGGAACTGATGTTCCTTTGACACCTGTCACACCACCGCCACCGCCGGTGACACCTCCACCTCCTCCATCACCGACGCCTACGCCTCCTCCGCCTACGCCTACGCCAACGCCTACGCCTACGCCAACACCTACGCCTACGCC
>LUQU01000045.1 GCA_001628005.1 SAR86 cluster bacterium REDSEA-S09_B4 | reverse complement strand
CCACTAGTGTATGACCTCTATCTTCTAAAAACTTTCTTAAACCCAATTCACCAGATACACAACCAAGTAATTCACCCGGTTTAAAATCTCTTCCTTTAGGACTTGGTAATGACATTCCATCAGGATATTTTTCAAGTTTAGGAAGTTCCTTTACAGGATAACTTGAAGGCATTCCATCTTTTGGGTCGTCATATAAGATACATAGTATTTTCATTTATTTTCTCCTCTTTAATTTAATTGAATTCATGATATTTAAAATAATCCTTGAATTAATCCTTTATCGTCAAGATCTATATTCTCAGAAGCTGGTATTCTTGGTAACCCTGGCATGGTCATAATTTCACCACAAACTACCACAATAAATTCTGCTCCTGCTGATAACCTGACTTCCCTTATTGGAACATCATGTCCTGATGGAGCTCCCATTAATAAAGGGTCAGTAGAAAAGCTGTATTGAGTTTTGGCCATACATATAGGGTATTCGCCAAATCCATCATTTTCTAATTTCTTAAATTGATTTCTTACCTTTTTATCAGCAATTATATCTGCAGCACCATAAATATTTTGTGCTATGTATTGAGTTTTATCCCATAGAGACATCTTGTTGTCATATAAAGTTTTAAATTCAGCAGACTTTGAATCAGCAATTTTTGCAACTTCTTCAGCAAGATCGGCTGCACCTTCACCTCCTTTTTCCCAATGAGAAGAAATTTTGCATTGAACACCAATATTTTTACAATAATTAATTATTGCAACATGTTCATTTTCTGTATCAGTTACATAGTCATTTATAGCAACAATAACTGGGACTCCAAATTTTCCGATATTTTCAATATGTCTTTCAAGATTCTTACAGCCCTTCGTCACAGCATCTACATTCTCTAAATTAAGGTCATCCTTTTTAATACCGCCATGCATCTTTAAAGCTTTAGTAGTGGCTACTAAAACAACAGCGTCTGGTTTTAAACCTGATTTCCTACATTTAATATTAAAAAATTTCTCAGCGCCTAGATCAGCTCCAAATCCTGCCTCAGTAACAACATAATCAGCAAGTTTTAATGCTGCCTTAGTTGCAACAACGGAATTACAACCATGTGCAATATTAGCAAAAGGCCCGCCATGTATGAATGCAGGATTATTCTCAAGTGTTTGTACTAAGTTCGGTTGAAATGCATCTTTCAATAATGCAGATATTGCTCCATCAGCTTTTAGCTGTTTTGCTCTTATAGGCTCGTTAGATCTTGTATAGCCTATAACGATATTTCCTATTCTCTTTTTTAGATCATCTATATCCGACGCTAGACAAAACACTGCCATAATTTCTGAAGCTACTGTTATATCGAAACCACTTTGTCTAGGTATGCCGTTGCCTGTTCCACCGAGGCCACATGTTATATCTCTTAAAGATCTATCATTCATATCAACTACTCTTTTCCAAGTAATCCTTCTAGGATCAATATTTAGCTGATTATCCCAATGAATATGATTATCAATTAGTGCAGAGAGGAGGTTATGGGCTGCTCCAATGGCATGAAAGTCACCAGTAAAGTGTAAATTGATATCTGTCATAGGTATCACTTGAGCATAGCCACCTCCTGCAGCACCACCTTTCATACCAAAACATGGCCCCAAGCTTGGTTCTCTTAGGCAAACCATAGCTTTTTTTCCAATATGACAAAGTCCATCGACTAGACCAACACTAGTAGTAGTTTTACCTTCTCCTGCTGGAGTAGGAGATATTGCAGTAACTAAAATTAATTTACCGTTTTTGTTATCCTTAAGCTTTTTACGATTAATCGAAAGGTTAACTTTGCACTTGAATTTACCGTAATATTCAAGATATTCGTCATTAATGCCTAACTTAGCAGCAATTGTCTCAATTGTTCTTGCTTCTGCTTCCCTGGCAATATCTATATCTGTTTTCAAAAATAACCTCTTACATTCATATTTAGGAGATGCAAGACTATATATTATCTTCGAAGATTACAATTATTTATGGGTCATAAAGGAAAAGCTTTTTCAAGGCCCTTGAAAAAGTTACTAAGGGCTCTCTAACTCCTATCTAATCAACGTTTATATTGACATTGATGCTTAGTTTGCGTACTGTCTGACCTACTTAATTTAATATAAGGGGAAACAATGTTTGCAAAGATTAAGGAACACTTAACTTATTATCTTTCTTCGCTTGCTCTATTAAATGCAGCTGTATTTAGTGGATTTGCAATGTCACAAGCAGAATTAGAAGAAATTGTAGTAACCGCTCGAAAGAAAACAGAAAGTTTACAAGATGTACCAATATCTGTATCAGCGCTTCGTGAAAGCGATTTAGAGGACAAAGGAGTAAATGTATTTGAAGATTATTTACTGCAACTCCCAAGCGTAACTGCTGGTGGTGCAGGACCCGGAACAAGTACGATTTATATTAGAGGTCTTGCCTCAACAACACCCAATCTTACTACAGCTGGTGTTGCTGGCTTAGCTCCAAACGTATCATTCTATTTGGATGAGCAACCATTAGCTCAACCTGGAAGAAACTTGGATGTATACGCAGCAGATATGGCACGTATTGAGGTTCTAGCCGGTCCACAAGGAACTCTTTTTGGTGCTAGTTCACAAGCTGGTGTTGTTAGAATGATTACTAACAAACCTGTGATTGGTGAAGCATCAGCCAACCTAGAAGTCGAAGGAAGGTTTATGCCAAGCGCGGATACTGGAGAAAAAGTAGAACTTGTAGCAAACGTCCCTATTGGTGATTCAACCGCAGCTAGATTTGTTGCCTACAGAGACAGAAAGGGCGGTTATATTGATCAAGTTGCAGGCACTCTTAATGCAAGTCAATCAGCACGTTTCAGAGCAGCAGGTACAGTAAGAGACAATGGTCTTCCTGTTGGCGCGTCTAGAGGAGGCTTTCAAGCGGGAGCTGATCTTTCAGGAGCTACTTTAAATAATGCAGTCGCAATTGTTAAAGATGATGCTAACGAACTAACTTATCAAGGTTTCAGAGCAAGTCTTGCCGCTGAAATTAGCGAAAATTGGGATGCACTAGCAACTGTAGCACAGCAAACGATTGATGCTGATGGTGTGTTTTTTGTAGACCCAAATTTAGGTGATCTAGAAATCCAAAGATATACCGAAGACGTCATTGAAGATGAATTTGACAACATGAGTTTAACTCTTGAAGGTTCAATAGGAGATCTTGAAGTAGTTTATGCCGGAGCTTATACGGACAGAACCACAGATCAAATGGTTGATTACACTGACTACTTATTTGTTGGTCAGTATCTTCCTTACTACATTTGTGATTACTATGTAACCTACACAACTTATGCACCAGGTAATGTTCCAACAGGAAATTGTGGTGCTCCTAACTTATTAGTTGATTCAACAACAAATCTTGAAGTTACAACTCATGAATTCCGTTTTAATGCAGATATTAACGACACTACGAGCATAACAGCAGGTGCTTTTACCAAAGATCTTGAGCTTACAGAGTTAAATTTATTTACCTACCCAAGTTCAGTAGATAATGATATTACATACGCTGCAAACTATGCTTTGACGGATACGTCAGTAACGGGAGCGATTAATAACGCAAGTCCTGGCTGGTTTTCAGCTGGGCCTTATTCAGAACCAGTTATATTCTTTAATGATATTCTGAGAACTGATAAGGAAAAGGGCGTGTTTGGTGAAGTAACTATGGCTTTGAGTGACCGATCAGAGATTACGGTCGGTGCTCGTTGGTATGACATTGAAGTTGACTTTGAAGGTAGCGCTAACTCATCATTTTATAATGGGTTCGGTGCTCCAGATACACAACAATTTGGATCTAATTTATCCGCACAATATGCACCAGGAAATGCAAATGGCTATCCTGACACAGCAGCAACAGATGGTGTCATTGGAAAGGTATCGTATTCATGGAATCCAAGTGACGATTCTATGTATTACATCACTTGGTCTGAAGGCTTTAGACCGGGACTTCTAAATAGGCCTGCTGGTAGAACAAGTCCAGATGGATCATATTCCGTACCTCCATCGATTGATTCTGACGAAGTTACTAACTATGAGTTTGGTTGGAAGACTGTTGCTCTAGATGGTGCGCTTAGATTTAATGGAAGTGTTTACATGGTTGATGTAAGCGGCTTACAAAGTACTATTTTTGATCCAAGTATTGTTAACTTGTTCTTCTCTGATAACGCAGCTGATGCTGAAATAAAAGGAATCGAGGGTGACTTTATGTATTTTACTGGTAGCGGTTTAGTACTATCAGGTGCTTTTTCTCTCTTAGATACAGAGATTACTAAGAGTTTAGTTCCAACTGGTGATGTGGTCGTTGGTTCTGACTTAGCGTTTGCTCCTGGTTTCCAGGCTAATTTTACTGCCAGAAAAGAATGGGGAACGAAATCAGGAAATACAGGACATTGGCAAGCTCAAGTCAATCACTCACGAGCAAGTGATTCTGACATCATGGAACCTAACAGAGCACAGCAAGGTATGTACACCCTTGCTAATATCAGAGCTGGTGTCAGTAATGATTCTTGGACAGCAGAAATGTATATCGATAACATCACAGATGAAAGGGCTGAATTAAGCAATACCTTCGTTTTTGATAGACAGCGTATAGCTGTTATAAGACCACTTAACCTTGGTTTCAGGTATAAAGTAAAGTTTTAATTTTCGATAAGTAAAAAATATAAAAGGGAGCTCAGGCTCCCTTTTTATTTTTCCAGAAATTAGATTTTATTATATTTGTTAAAATAAAATTGGAATGACAGAAGATAAATTAAATATAGATGAAACCACGCTCTCTGTAGACTTAAGCGAAGCTACGGAAGCCGTTAAAGAAGCTAGATTTGAAGATGCATTAAGTTTATTAAGCATTGTTCTTAAAGATCATCCTGACAATGTAGATGTCTTATACCTGGCAGCAGTTTCAGCTAGATATTTAAAGAAATTTGATGATTCAAAAAAATTTATTGAACACTTATTGTTCAATGCCCCAGACATGGGACGCGCTTATCAGGAGTTAGGCCACCTTAATAGAGATATGGGAGATGAAGAGAAGGCTGTCGTGCACTATAGACAGGCCTGTGAACTAAACCCAGCACTTTTGGCAGCTTGGAATTCTTTATACGAATATTTTGTAAAAAATAATAACAAACCAGCAGCAGATCACGCCCTTGAGCAAATCAATAAATTGCAATCACTTCCAGGTGTACTTTTGTACGTAGACCAGATTCTCAATGAAGGCAGACTTGGCTTAGCGGAGACAAAGTGCAGGTCTTTTCTTAAAAAAAACCCAACTCATACTTACGCAATGTCATTACTAGCTGAAATTGCTAATAGATTGGGCTATTTTGATGATGCAGAATTTCTACTTGAAAAGGCTGTCGAGTTTAAACCAGATGATGGCGACTTAAGAATGAAATATGCTTCGATTCTTAGAAAAAAACAAAAGTTTTCTAAGACCATGGAACAAGTAAACATATTATGTGATAAATATCCCGACAATCTTACTTATCAAGCGCAAAAAGCTAGTGAAGTTATGCAAAACGGTGACCATGAAGAAGCAATTACCTTATTGGACGATATTCTGAGTAAAAACCCATATAATTTCAGTACACTTACATCAAAAGGTCATGCACAAAAAACTCTAGGCAGAACAGACCAAGCCATTCAAAGCTATCAATCTGCCTATCAAATAAAACCTGATCATGGAGAGGCTTTCTTTTCTTTAGCCAATCTAAAAACCTATTCTTTTACTAGGAATGAATTAGATAGCATGCGAGAACAGGTTGGGAGAGTAGATTTATCTTTAAGAGATAAGGCGTATTTTCATTTTGCTCTTGCTCAAGGTTGTGAAGTGAATGGGGAATATGATGAGGCATTTTTTCATTTAGAAAAAGGGAACAAAATCAAAAATGACCAAAGTCAATATTCTATTGAAAGAATGGAAAAAGAACTACAAGCCCAAATAGATGTTTGTGATGAGACTTTTTTTACAGACTTAGGTAGTGGAGGCTATAACACAAAAGACCCTATATTTATTCTTGGCTTACCCAGGTCGGGCTCAACACTTATAGAACAGATCTTGGCATCGCACTCTATGATTGATGGAACACTTGAACTTCCTAATATTCTTTCAATAGCTCAAAGCTTAAGAGGAGATGATATTTACGGTAAATTAGGTAATTACCCCAAAAGCATGAAGTCATTAACACTCGAACAAAGAGAAACCTTGGGTAAGGGTTTTATTGAAGACACTAAAATGCACAGAAAAGATGCCCCAATGTTCACAGATAAAATGCCCAACAACTTCAGGCATATTGGCTTAATCCATCTAATAATGCCAAACGCTAAGATTATTGATGCCAGAAGATATCCATTGGATTGTTGTTTTAGCATGTTCAAACAACTCTTTGCTCAAGGACAAGAGTTTTCTTATGGTCTAGCCGAAGCAGGAAGTTATTACAATAACTATGTTAAGTTGATGAATCACTGGAATAAAGTCTTGCCCAATAAGATATTAAGAGTAAATAACGAAGATATCATTGAAGACCTTGAAGGGCAGGTTACACAAATGCAGATCAGTTAGAACCGCCAGTTCTGAACAGGTAAGAAGACCAATCAACAAAGAGGGTATGGAACGATGGAAGCCTTATTCAAAACACTTAAAACCATTACTTAATAGCTTGGGTGAAGAATTATTAAAACCTGAAGACATAGCACAGTTAAACCAATAAGAAATTGAATACACCTAATACTTCTATAACAGAAAGAAAGGGAAGGGCTAACACCCAATTCCTTGGGCTGGATATAAATTTACCCGTATTTGCAATCAGTTCAGGCTTAGCAGTTATCTTTTCTATCCTCGTATTGATCAATCCAGAAAAATCTTATGAGTTCCTTACTAATACTAGAGACTTTGTAGTGGTTTGGTTCGGTACCTTATTTACGGTATCGATGTCTGTCATTACATTGATCATCTTCTTTTTAATTATCTCGCCATTTGGAAAAATAAAGCTCGGGGGAAAGAATTCAGTCCCAGAATTTGGATTCTTATCTTGGGTCTGTATGTTATTTGCAGCCGGAGTTGGTATAGGTATGACTTTCTATGGAGCGGCTGAACCTCTTTCCTATTACACAGGAGTTTTTGGAACACCTCTAAACGCCTCTCCTGAATCTGAAGAGGCTTATCGATTGGCCTTCAGCGCGACCATTTTTCATTGGGGCCTTAACGCTTGGTCAGTCTATGCAATCATAGGATTATCTCTTGCTTTTTTTTGTTATAACTGGAAATTACCTTTAACGATTCGATCAATCTTTTATCCTCTTTTAGGTAATAGAATTTGGGGATGGCAGGGTGATATCATTGATATTGTTGCTGTGTTAGCTACCCTTTTTGGTCTGACAACTTCTTTAGGATTGGGAGCACGACAAGCTGCCTCTGGTTTGTTTTATCTATTCGATCTACCCAACAATCTTTTAACTCAATCTTTAGTAATCATTTTTATTACTGCAGTGGTTATTTTTTCTGTGTATAGGGGTTTGGATAAGGGCGTAAAAGTTCTTAGTAACATCAATATAGGACTTGCTCTCGTTTTATTAACTTTCGTTGTACTTGCTGGACCAACATTCAAGATCATTATGGCTTATGGAGAGAACTTAATTTTTTATTTTCAGGATATTGTTCGTTTAAGTGATTGGAACAGGCCTGAAGACCTGCAGTGGTATCATGACTGGACAATTTTCTATTGGGCTTGGTTTATTTCTTGGTCCCCTTTTGTAGGGATGTTCATTGCAAGAATATCAAAGGGGAGAACTATTAGAGAGTTTCTTACTGTTGTAATGTTCGTACCTCTTTTATTTTGCTTAATATGGTTTACTTCGTTTGGACAAACTGCAATTTTTCAATTTCAAGAAGGAATAGGTAATTTAAGTGAGCCAGTTGAAGATATTTCTCTAGTTCTCTTTTACATGTTAGATAATCTTTTGTTTCCAATTTTAACAAGCATATTTTCCTTATTCATGTTGGTACTATTTTTTGTGACATCAGCTGACTCAGGTTCATTAGTTATCAATAGGATTACATCTGGCGGTAAAGAAAATACCCCTAGAATACAGAGAGTGATATGGGCAATTGTTCAAGGATTGGTTGCAATTGTTTTATTAGTGGGTGGGGGTTCATATGCCTTATCAGCAATACAATCAGGGTCAATATCAATGGCATTACCTTTTATATTCATTTTAATAGCAGCCACTATAAGTTTATTGCGTGGTGTATATATTGAACTATATGATCCACAAAAAATGATTAATCAAAACGGAAAATAATCACTATAATGCGACGATGAAATCCTCCAAATTCCCTACAGATGCAGAAGTAGTCATAGTGGGAGTAGGTGGCATCGTCGGATCAATGCTTGCATATTGGCTCACAGAACTCGGCCAAAAGAATATTGTAGGGTTGGAAAAGTCTACCGTAATTCCTTCAGATATAGCATCTACCGCACATGCTTCGGACTTTGTCTATAACACAACTCACGACAAACTAAGCAACTGGACAACTGCCTTCAGTAGAAATTTTTATGAAGAAAATGGCTTCTTCCTTAAAAAAGGAGGTCTAGAAATCTGTCGTAAAGAGGATGACGAACGATGGGAGGAAATAAAACGGAAGGTCGCATCAGGTAAAGCCTTTGGTACTAACGTCAGCTTAATTTCCGCGTCTGAAGCCAAAGAAAAATTTCCTTTATTAGAAGAAGAATCAATACGGGGCGCAATGTGGGATCCAGATGCTGGCTTAGTAGTACCGCGCTCTCAGGATGTGGTTAGCTTTGCAGTAGAAAGTGCTAAAGAGAAAGGAGCACTGACTACCTACGCTGACACACCAGCTGTAGGTTTTGAAATTGAGAATGGCCGTGTTACTGGAGTAAAAACAGATAAAGGAACAATTAAAACAAATAAAGTTGTAATTGCATCAGGAATCTGGGGACCTTTAATCGGAGAGATGGCTGGCGTTCCAGTCCCACTCTCGCCCGTGGAGCACCCATTACTATTTTTTGGACCACTTCCTCAAGCACAGGGAGTGGAAGATTTTCTTGTCTATCCACTGCTTCGCGACCAAGGTAATTCAGCTTATGTCAGGGATACAGGCAGGTTACATGGGGGTATGCTTGAATGGGGATATTACGAGGACAAAGAACCTCGACTGGTTGACCCGGAGGACATAGGTAATCCTGAAAAGACCATGACCTCTGACTCGATGAGGCATCTGGATCTTGAAGAAATAGCCGAACCTCTAGAAAAAGCGTTCGAAACAACACCTATACTTAATGAATTAGGTTGGGATGAAAGAAGTTCATTCAACGGCCTGTTATCGGTAACTTCTGACGCTTTCTCCTTAATCGGTGAGAGCCCAGAAGTCAGAGGCTTTTGGTTATGCGAAGGAGTGTGGGTTAAAGACGGTCCTGGATGTGCACGGTTGTGCGCCGAATGGATGATCAATGGCAAAACTCAGATGGACATGCACTCTTTTGACATTGCCAGATTTTATCCCGCCCAAAAAGAAAAAGAGTTTGTTAAAACGCGATCTTTTGAAAACGCACAAACTATCTATACTCCTGCTGTTCATCCTAGAGAACCCTACATTAGTCAAAGAGAGCTATTCGTC
>LUQU01000044.1 GCA_001628005.1 SAR86 cluster bacterium REDSEA-S09_B4 | reverse complement strand
GCACGTGGTGTTCCTTTAGGTGGTGAATTGGAGTACGTTGATGGAGGAACTATCATGCATGCTCTCAGTGGCAGAACGATTCTAAAATCTGATGGCTAGTTTTGATATAAATCTATAATTGCCGTACTCATTGCTTTTACACCTGTTGATATAGTCGGCTCAGGATCTGGAAGAAAGTAGGCTGAATGTAGAGATGGCAGTCCTATATTTTCTCTAAGAGAAGTGTCATAAACTTTCTTATTTACTGCGCCCAACCAAAATAGCGCTGTTGGTATGATTGGTTCAACTCTACCGTACATGCCAAAATCTTCCCCTCCCATTACGGGCGAGAGCTTCAAAACATTCTCTTTGCCTAAAGCACTTTCAAAGCTGGTCCTTACCTTTTCGGTCAATTCCGGATTATTAAAGAGTGCAGGGGTGTATTCATCCTTAAGTGTTATCTCAGGGTAAGATTCTTTGGATAAGCCATTGGCTTCAGCTAATCCTCTTGCCATCCTTCTAATTGTTGAGATAGTTTGATTCCTAACTTCATCCGTGTAAGAGCGTAAAGTTAACTGAAGTCTAACCTCACTAGGAATAACATTATGTTTTGTGCCACCGTGTATGGAACCCACGGTTACCACAGCAGCTTCTATAGGAGCTATTTCTCTGCTTACTATAGTTTGCAAGTTATTTATTAGTTGAGAAGCCATAACAATCGGATCTTTTGTAGTGTGTGGATAAGCCCCATGTCCTCCTACACCTTTAATAGTAATATCCATTGAATCAACGTTTGCCATTGCCCATCCTGGTACATAGCCAACTTTTCCAGCAGGAAGATCAGCACTTACATGAAAAGCTAAATTAAAATCAGGTCTAGGAAATTTTTCAAAGATGCCTTCTTTGATCATATTTCTGGCACCTCCACTAACTTCTTCAGCTGGTTGTAAATTAATCATTAAAGTTCCTTGCCATTTATCTTTTTTTTCTAATAAATTAATGACAGTTCCAATCAGGGAAGTCATATGTATGTCATGACCGCAGGCATGCATCGTGAATACTTCATCACCAACCTGATTAATAGATTTAGTTCTACTTGCATACGGCGCGCCTGTTAATTCCTCAACGGGTAGGCCATCCATGTCAGCTCGGAGCATAATTGTTTTACCTTCACCATTTTTTAATAAAGCAACTACCCCATAACCTCCAAAGTTTTCCGTAACTTCAAGCCCTAGGCCCTTCAAAATGTTAGCCAATTTTTTTGAAGTTCTTTCTTCTTTAAATGAAAGTTCAGGATTGGCATGAAGTTCTTTATAGAGATTTATGAGATCAACTTTCTCATCTGCTTGTAAAGAGGAAGTCGAAACAATAAAAATAAATAGAATAGAGAGTATAATTTTCATAATTTTTAAGAATTTAGCATCATTGCAAAATATCAAAATAGCACATAACTGATCAACAGGAAATTATAGTTAATGACAATAAAATCTGATAAATGGATTAAAAGAATGGTTAGTGAGAAAGGAATGATAGATCCTTTTGAGCCTAGACAAGTAAGAAAAAACGGTGAGAAAAGACTTATTTCTTATGGTACTTCTTCGTATGGTTATGACGTTAGGTGTTCCAATGAATTCAAAATTTTTACTAATATAAATTCTGCTACCGTCGACCCAAAAAATTTTGATGAAACCAGTTTTGTTAATTTAGTGAATGATGAATGCGTCATACCACCTAATTCTTTTGCGTTAGCAAGCACCATAGAATATTTTAAAATCCCAAGAAATGTACTAACTATTTGTTTAGGCAAATCCACTTATGCCAGGTGTGGAATAATAGTTAATGTAACTCCTCTAGAGCCCGAATGGGAAGGTCACGTAACTCTTGAGTTTTCTAATACCACCAGCCTACCTGCAAAAATTTATGCGAACGAGGGCGTAGCTCAAATGATATTTTTAGAGTCAGACGAAGAATGCGAAACTAGTTACAAAGATAGAGGCGGTAAATATCAAGGTCAAAAGGGCGTAACACTTCCTAAAACTTAATCACCAAATTCTAGACTCTTTAATAAAAGATCTGATTTTCTACCGTCAGTATTTAAAATTCGCACAATAGAAAAGTCTAGATCTGGAGCAAACCAGTATATTTGTTCTCTTTCTTCTTCAGGAAGGAACTCTCTTTCCACTCTTAAAGTATTAAAAGTTCCAAATGGTGTCTCAGTATCCTCAAATCCTTTTAAAGAGTAAGTTCTCTCCTTTATCTCTTCTCTATAATAGACCACGTATTTAATTTTTTCTGGCAGGGCATTCATATCCATTGATCTTAAGTCCATTCTCATTTTAAGTTGAGCTGTAGCCGGACCTAATGTCCCATCAATTAATTTGAGTGAACCTTTATTCTTTCCTTGTTCATATTCCAATGTAAGGTTTTCCCAATTAAAGCGAGCCGAAGCTTTAATCTTTTTAAACAGTATTTTCATAGTCATTTTATGATCTAAAGGAATAACAGAGTCTTCTTTTAACTCAAAAATAGAGACTTCTTTTCTTTGAAAAACTCTTCCGCCATCTACTAAGGAACCCATTTCCCAAATATTATTTTCTTTTTTTTCTAGCCAAACTTCCATATCACCAGCTTTCATGGTCAAAGTGGCCTTTGAAGGTTTCAATACCTCTAATTTTTCTGCTGAGAGTTGGAACGCAAAAAATGTAAATAAAATAATAAAAAGTTTATTTCTCATTAATCTCTCCAATTTTTAGTTCTCTGTTTTCAAAATACACTTTTCCCTCAGTTAATCTTAACAAACCTTCACCAAACCAACTTACTACCTTTGGATATAATTCATGTTCAAGTTTGTGTATCTGTTGTTCGAGTTGTTTGACTGACCTAGTAGTAATTTCGAGGGAGGATTGAGCGCATATGGGGCCTCCATCTAAGCTTTCGTCAACAAAATGTACTGTAATTCCGTGAATATTATCTGACGATTCCAAAACTCTTTCGTGGGTATTCAATCCTGGGTATTTAGGAAGAAGGGAAGGGTGTATGTTGAGTATTTTTCCTGGAAAGGCATTTACGAATACAGGACTCAGAATCCTCATAAATCCTGCTAACACAACTAAATCAGGGTTATAACTAGACAAAACTCTTACCATCTCAGCATCAAAGCCTTCTCTTGTTTCAAAATCTTTATTGCTTACTACCTCAGTAGGTATTTTTACCTCTTGAGCTCTTTGCAGTCCGTAGGCATCTCCTTTATTACTTAAGACACAACAAATCTTTCCGGAAATCTGGTTTCCTTCAATAGCATCTATCATAGCTTGTAGATTGGAGCCATTACCTGAGACAAGTACTGCAAAAGAAAAGTTTGTCATTTAATTAACTTTTATTTCTATGGGCTCTTCTTCGGTTCTCTTCGGTTCCACTTTTCCTATTACCTTAGAATCAATGTCTAAACTATCCAATAGTTTTATTGCATCTGCCACATCAGCCTCTTTGAGTGCTAGGACCATTCCGATACCGCAATTAAAAGTGGACAACATCTCCTTTTGAGTAATATTTCCTTTAGACTTTATCCACTCAAAAAGTTCATAAGCTGGCCATTCTTTTTCCTTATAGCTGATTCTCGCAATAGAGTCTGTTTTTAAAATTCTTGGGATATTTTCGTAAAAACCTCCTCCCGTTATATGGGAAATAGCTGAGATTTTAAAAGCTTTAGTTAATTCAAGTATTTCTTTTACATAGATTCTGGTTGGAGTCAGGAGTTTTGAACCCAGGCTTTGTTCATTAATTTCTAATACTATTGACCCAGGTTCTTGGTCAATAATTTTTCTAATTAGAGAGAACCCATTGGAGTGAACACCATTAGAGGCTAAGCCTAAAAGGATATCTCCATTCTCAGCTAGTTCTTTACCGATCATTTTACTTTCATCTACTACACCCAAAGCAAATCCAGCTAGGTCAAAACTGTTTTCCGGGAAGCTGTTTGGATGTTCTGCAGTTTCTCCACCCACAAGAGAACAGTTAGCTTGCTTACACCCTTCGGCAATTCCTTCTATTACTTTTGAGGCCAATTCTACGTTGAGACTGTCAGTGACATAATAATCCAGGAAGAGCAGTGGTTCTGCGCCGCAGGTAACCAAGTCGTTGACACACATGGCAACTAAATCAATACCTATGGTATCGAATTTTCCCATTTCTTTAGCTAGCTCAATCTTAGTTCCTACCCCGTCTGTGCAAGTTACTAAAATGGGATTTTCTATATGTTTAGGTAATTTACTTAAAGCGGAAAAGGAACCCAGACCAGAAATAATTTCAGATCTACGAGTTTCTTTCACAAACGGTTTTATCCTATCAACAAGTTCATTGCCTGCCTCAACGTCGACACCTGCATCTTTATAGCTAAGAGATGAATTTCTTTTATTGGTAGGAGGTTTGTTTTCCTTTGGAACTTTTTTGCTCATAGATTTAGAATTAGGGAAAGTATTTTAGCAACCATCTTAATTAAGTTCTGCTTGTTATTTTTGAAATGAAAAAAATTTATTTATTTTATGTATTTTTACTCTGTATCTCGCAGTCTATATGTGGAGAAGAAGGCTATGCATTTAAAGAGCTTTATGAAATCAAGGTGGAATTAAAAGGGACCGATAGAGTTTCCATAAATGAAGGCATGAAGCTTGCCTTTCAAAATCTAATGTTGACCTTATCAAGTAATTCAGAGATAAATTCTTATCCTGCAGTTTCCAAAGCCGTTAAAGACTCAGAGAAATATATTAGTGAATACAGACTGTCATCAGAGGATGACAGTATTTTGGCTATTTTCTCTTTCAATGGTGAAGAAGTTAGAAAACTTTTATCAGAAAATAGTTTGCCATTATGGATAGGAATCAAACCTAAAGTCCTATTATTCCTTCCCTGTAAATCTGAATCCTTCTTAATCGTTGATGAAGAAGAGATTTTAATAAAAAGACAAGAAAGTTGTTCCGAAATTAAATCAAAGATAAATTCTAGGGGCTCCATGAGAAATATTGTTTTTATTGAGCCCGTATTGGACTTAATAGACCTAAAGTACTTAAACCTTTATGAGCCGAGATCCGACCAAGATTTTTTAAATAAAATTTCTTCAAGATATGGTTTAGAAGACTGGATGATCTGTTATATACAGAACGAGTACGGACTTTTAATTACCGAACCTTTTTGTTTATCACCCATTTCTGATTTCAAAAGGTTTCCGCTAAATGACATGATAGATACGCTTGCAGACGAGCTGTCTAAAGATTTTCAATTAAATATAGATCCTAATGTCAAAAGTGAGTTAAGAATCTCAATATCTGGAGTTGAAGAGCACAAAGACTTGCTTAATGTCGAAAGGATAATTGAAACCAATGCCTTGGTTTATGCGTATAGTATTAGTTCCATTTCTAGTGACACTGTTACTTACTTACTATCAATAAGAGGGCAGGTCTCTGATTTAGAAAAATTAATGAACGTGAATCCATTTTTAGCTAATCAACCTTCCCAAGAGAAGGCAATAGATCTCGAATATTTTTATCAGGTAGAAAGATAGTGTTTCAACTTATTCCCAATGTAATAACTTCACTAAGATTATTGCTAGCCATTCCTATTTGTATTTTTATTTATCAAGGGAATGAATTACTGGCTCTTCTTTTCTTTATTTTTGCAGGCATATCAGATGGTTTTGATGGGTATTTAGCCAGAAGGTTTGGTTGGGAAAGTGAATTTGGGAAATTATTAGATCCTTTGGCAGATAAATGCTTAATTCTAAGTACCTTACTAGCTCTTGCTTACGTTCAGCTGCTACCTATTTGGCTTGTCAGCATACTCCTGGTCAGAGATGCTCTTGCTGTAATGGGTACAATACTTTACTTGATGTTATTTGAAGGACAGAACTCTGAGTCAAATAGATGGGGTAAGCATTTTACTGGATGGACGATAGCTCTTTTTATCATAACTCTTCTTCAAGAATCTATAAGTGCCTACTCGATGCTTCTAAATTTGCTTTATGAAATAGCGGTTGTTGGCGTCTTAATATTTACTGCTTTAAGTGTCTTTACCTATGCTAGAAAACAAGGAAAGGAAGTTTACAAACATCTTTTTAGAAGTTAAATGAACAATCCCAAACAGTTAAATCTCGATGTAAAGTTAGATGAGGCAATCAATCTAAATAATTTTATTATTTGTCCATCAACCGAAATTA
This sequence comes from SAR86 cluster bacterium REDSEA-S09_B4, assembly GCA_001628005.1. GTDB lineage: Bacteria > Pseudomonadota > Gammaproteobacteria > Magnimaribacterales > Magnimaribacteraceae > AEGEAN-183. The sequence continues at coordinate 3,693 of LUQU01000044.1, read as the reverse complement.
TATTGAAAGCTTCTAAGGATTTTATCTCTGGATCTGACGCAACTAAAACCTTCTTTTTATGGGGAAAGAAGGGAACGGGAAAAAATTATCTTTTACATTCTATAAATAGAGAATTTCTTGAAAAGAAATTACATTCCGCTTTTATTTCTTTTGAAAACAGTTTATTAGACAATCCTTCAGTATTGGAAGGTTTAGAGGACCTTGATGTCATTTTTATAGAATCCATGGAGCAATTTCCTAGTTTAAGGGAATGGGAACTAGCACTTTTTAATTTAATTAATGCTTGTTTATTAAAAGATTGCAAAATATTCATTTCGTCAAAAGTTACTGCAAAACATTTGGAGATTAATCTCGTAGATTTAAAATCTCGCCTGTTAGCTTTTCCAGCGTTTGAATTACCTGAAATCAATGAAGATGAAAAACTAAAGGCCTTGAAGGAAGCGGCTTCGAGGAAAGGATGGAAACTTGAAGACAATGTCTTGTCTTATATTCTTACCCATACATCCAGAAACTTATCAGATCTAATGAGCTTGATGAACGAACTGGACACTTTCTCTTTAGAAAAAAAGAGAAAAGTATCAATCGCTTTGGTCAGGGAACTGATTTCTAATAAATAAGACAATCCAGGCATTTAAGGTAAATGCCTTTAGGGTCATTGTAAGTTTCAAGATCGTTTGCTAACTCAACAGACCTTTTAATTAAATCTTTGCTACCCGCTCTCGATCCAAAAATACCAACCACTTTAGAAAAAAACTGTTTCAGGATTTGGTCTCTCCACTCTAAAGGCAGAGAAGGATAAAAAGTTTTGTAATCCTCCAAGTCCGCTAGATCTGCAGCTCTTTTAACCGCATCTTCCATATTTCCTAACTTATCTATAAGTCCTATCTCTAGGGCTTTTTCTCCTGCCCAAACTCGCCCTTGTGCTATTTCATCCACTTCTTCTAAAGTCATGTTTCTGGATTCTGAGACTAATTTAATAAACCTTTGATAACCGTGTTCAATATTTGATTGTATGACTCTTGCAACTATAGGATTTATAGGTTGCATAGGGTCTATACCTGTTCCAATTTTTGTTGTTGAGATACCGTCAGTGTGCACTCCGATTTTATCTAGAGTTTTCTCAAAAGTAGGTAGAAATCCAAAAATTCCAATGGAGCCAGTAATTGTGTCATGAGAAGCCCAAATTTCATCTGCACTTGCAGATATCCAGTATCCTCCTGAAGCAGCAACATTCGACATGGAAGCGATCACTTTTATATCTTTAGATTTAGCTATCACTATTTCTTCTCTGATAACTTCAGAAGCAAAAGCGCTGCCTCCCCCTGAATCTACTCTCAATACAATTGCTTTTACCTCTTCATCTTCATGTGCCTCTCTCAAAAGCTGTGCGGTTGAGTCTCCGCCTATCATGCCAGGAGGTTGAGTTCCATCTACGATACTGCCCGAAGCGACAACTACCGCAATTTTATTTTTTGATTTATTTTTTGCTTCTTCTTCTTTAGCAATCGCAAAATAATCTCTCAAAGAGACTTGCGCGAAACTCTTTTCTTCCTCATCACTTCCAACCAGATCAATCAGATAATCTCTCTGTTGATTCCTATTTAGAAGTTTATCAACTAATTTGAAATTCAAAGCTGTTTTACCAGTATCCCCGATTTCTTTTATAACCAATTCATCAAGAGTATCAGCATAATTCTGTATGTCTTCAGTCTCTAGATCTCTGTTTGTTGAGACTACTTTTTTCCAAGAGTCCCAAAGGACATTTAGATAAGCTATGCTCGCTTCTTTTGCAGCATCTGACATGTTATCTCTAATATAGGGTTCCATAGCTGACTTAAACTTTCCTACCCTAAATAGATTTACTGTAACTTCTAATTTATCTATCAGAGTTTTGTAATAAGTCCTTATTCTTGAGTAGCCCAAAATATCTACAGCTCCATCTGGATGCATAATGATTTCATTTGCAAAAGAGGCTAGATAGTAAGAGCTTTGGCTATAGTAGTCAGAGATGGCAACTATGTTCTTACCTGAGTCTTTTAGTTCTTGTAAGGCCTGACCAACATCGTAGAGTACAGTTTGACCTGTTCCTCCAATGTTATCGAGTTGAAGGATAACATGCTCTATCCTTTCGTCTTCTTTAGCATTATTTAAAGCAAACAATACATTTCGTACATTCGCCCCCGGAGTAGGAGGTCCATACAGAGCAAAACTTAACGGATCTAAAGAACTTGCAACTTGTTCGACTATTGGACCTTGAGGGTTAACAACTAAAGCTTTTCCTTCAGGATCAGGTAGCTTACTTCCACTAAAAATAGAGCCCAAAAGGGCTCCGAGAAAAATCAGAACAATTAAAAGGAATAATAAGTTAATTGTAAATTTTCTGGCTGTAGTTACCCATTCCCAGAAACGGTTTATTTTTGTCGTTTCATTCATTTTATAATTTTAAGAACATTTTCAGGAGGTCTTCCTATTACTGCTCTTTCTCCGTATATGACTATAGGTCGTTCAATTAATTTCGGGCATTCTATCATGGCACGAATTAGATCTTTCTCAGATTTTGATTCATCTGAAAGATTTTGTTCTTTAAATTCAGCTTCCCCTTTCCTCATTAAATCCCTTGGGCCTAATTTTAATTTTTTCAAAATTGATTCCAACTGCTTTTCAGAAGGTGGTGTTTCCAAATATAAAACAATATCGGGATTAATACCTTTTTCTTTAAGTAATTCCAAAGTGAGTCTAGATTTACTGCATCTAGGGTTGTGATAAATGGTAAAATTATTCAAAATAAAGATCCTTCTCAACTATTAAACTCTTATAGCAATAGTACTATCGATTACTAGACATTAGTAGGATGTTAAAACTAAAAAAAATTATATTTCCTAAATCTCTTTCTTTATTAGCACTATTATTGTGTTTCACAGCTTGCTCAAAACCAGACTTTGAAATTTATAAGAACTCTTCAGGTTATATTCAAGATCTAAGAGGGCAGTGGGTTGTAATAAACTATTGGGCTGATTGGTGTCCGCCGTGTATTAAGGAAATGCCAGAATTGTCTTCTTTTTATGAAGACAATAAGAAAGAGGTGCAAGTCTTTGCATACAATTTTGATCGGTTGGAAGGAGAAGAATTGCAGGAACAGATTCTAAGATTTAAAGTCAAAGTTCCAAGTTTATTGACGGATCCAGGAGAATTGTTTGGTTGGGAAGTTCCTGAGAGTTTACCTGCAACATACATCATTGACCCCGAGGGAGTAACAAGAGAAGTTCTTATCGGACCTCAAACCAAAGAATCACTAGAAGCAATAATCCTAAAATTTAAAGAAACCTAAGAGCTTGGCTCTAGAAATAGTTCTGGATCAACTGGGATACCCGACAAAATTATTTGCCAATGGAGGTGAGGGCCAGTAACTCTTCCTGATTGACCAACCGCACCAATAAGATCACCTTTTTCTAGTGATTGTCCTTGCTGAACAGCAACTTTACTCATATGGGAGTAAGTGCTAATCATGCCACCACCATGGTCTAAAAATACGGTTTTACCTCGATAATAAAAATTTCCAACTAAAATAACTTTTCCAGACAATGGGGAGATTATTTCTGTACCAATAGGAGCAGCTAAATCTAGCCCTGTATGCCTATTTCTAGGTTGGTTGTTAATAAACCTCTTTACACCAAATTCGCTACTTTTAATTCC
>LUQU01000043.1 GCA_001628005.1 SAR86 cluster bacterium REDSEA-S09_B4 | reverse complement strand
GACCGGTGCCTTCATCAACTAATTTAAAATACAACAACCACAGTAATGTAGGAGTAAGAAAGCCAAATAATAAATGAAGACTCACTATCTGGGGACATAACTTTAGGCTAACAGTTAAATAACCGAAGGCTCCTTGAACCAAAACCCAAATAAGCAAAACTGTTGAAAGAATTTTAATATTGGGTTTATACGACCTATCTAAATTTATAACGGTAGCAATACTTAGAATAAAAAAACCTAAAGTTGCAGCAAAGTATCTATGCACCACTTCGGGTATAGCCTTGGCAAGTTCATAGGGGCTGTCTGGGAACCTTGAATTTGCTAAATCTATTTCGTCAGGATTTACTGGTAAGGTTACAAACCCATAACATCCAGGCCAATCAGGACAGCCTAATCCAGCATCTGCCAATCTGGTCCAAGCACCCAATGCGACTACAATGAAGGCAAAGCATCCTGAAAAAAAAGTTAGTCTCCTTATTAACATTTTTTTATTAACCTATTTTTGAGTTCTGCAAAACCTTCTTAAGGTCTTCTAAAAGTTCGCCACCCGGTAAGTCTGGTGAATAAATCAAAATCCCATTTCCTAAAGGATCAAATAATATATAGGAATCTTTAATAATTTCTTGAGGAATGTCTTCTTCCAGAATTCTGAATAATTCCAGACGAGGATATTCTTTTGTTAGTTTTGCGGTCTCTTGTGGAGAAAGATTGTAAGAGCTTGATATTAATAAATACCTGCCGACTCTTTCTGCGTCTCTTCCAAGCCTAATATTTACTTGTCTTGTTTTATATAACGAATTCCAACAACTCTCTTTGCAGGGAGCATTCAAAAAGTGAATTACGGTCCACCTGCCTGGAAATTCATCTTTAAGGCCCTCAATCTTTAATGCAGATAGATCTATTGGTGGGTCTATCAGCTGGCCATTGTTGGTTCTTCCCTCGGGTGAATATCCGATATAAAAAAACAAAGTGCTGGCAATTAAAACAAGGATGGGTGTCAAAAAAATAATGAAGGCTTTGTATTTTTGATTGTCTTGTTTCACTGTTTTGAGGGTTCCTTATAACCAAAATAGAAGTAAAGAATAAGCAGTACTAAAGCGAGACCAAGCCATTGCGCTGCATATCCCCAATGCCTTGGGGCTTTGAGTTCTGTAGGGCCCCAAATGGGCTCAAAAGAGCCCTTTGAAGCTGCTGAGAGCTGTATAACAATTTCTTCAATACTCAGATTGTTACCTAAAAGTTTGGAAGCGGAAGAGTGAGTTAGTTCCTGTACTACCACTGGAAAAGATTTTTCAGTTTCTACCTTAGAAAGGTTTAGTCCGTATTTATTAAATGGAGAAATAATCCCTTCAATAAGGTGTTTCCCTTCTGGTGCTTTAAAGGGGTGGTCGCTGTAATTACTAGTCCATCCTCTGTTAACTAAATAGACCTGTTGGCCTTCACTTTTAAAAGGAGTAAAAATCTCATATCCCTTTTTGCTGCGATACACTCTATTGTCGAGTAAAAAGGAATCGTTACTGTAAGAGCCCTGGATAACTACACTCCGATAAAATAGATCCTCTATTTTATAAAGAGAAAGCTTTAAGAAATTTAATCATATTTAATTTTTAATACTTGTATACTTCGCTCTTCACTATGATCAAGTATTTTATACTTTTCTTAATTGTTGCCATGCTTTTGAGTCTTTTCAGCGGCGGCTTTTTTCTCATTAAAGATAAAGGCAAAACAAAACGAACTGCTTATAGTTTGGGCATTAGAGTTTCAATTGCGGTGGTGTTGTTTTCCACAATTCTGTATGGCTTGATCACAGGTCAGATTGGTCCTGGATCTTAATCACATCACATAAACAAAATCTACAAGACAAATCCAAACCACATCCACAAAGTGCCAATACCAAGAACCGGCTTCAAACCCAAATTGGTCGTCGTGACTGAAATGACCTTTTAGACCCCTTATAAGCATAACGGTTAAAATTATTGCACCCAAGCACACATGAAAACCGTGGAAACCGGTTAACATAAAGAAGGTAGTCCCGTAGACACCAGTCTTAAGAGTTAAGCCCATATGGGTATAGGCTTCATAGTATTCATAGGCCTGTAAGGCAACAAAGGCATATCCCAGCACCAAAGTTATTGCCAACCACAAATTAAATTGTTTTCTGTTGCCGTTCTTTAATCCAATGTGGGCGATATGCACAGTAACGCTAGAGGTAAGAAGAAGCACAGTGTTATAAAGGGGTATCCAGCCCAAAACTCCTGCTAACCCGCCATGAGAATAAGCAGTACCAAGAGACATTTCCTCTGCTGGTCCTGGGAAAGCAGCTTGGTCAGGAGTAATCATTAAAGGCCAATGGGCTTCAAAACCAGGCCATAACATGTTTGCAATCCCCTTTTCCCCTTCTCCTCCTAACCAAGGCACAGCAAACATTCTTATGTAACCAAGAGCCAGAAAGAAAGCGAAAAAAAACATTACTTCCGAGAATATGAACCAAGCCATTCCGTAGTAATACGAATTATTCAACATATTATTATTCAGGCCTTCGTTATTCTCTTTAATAACTTGAGAGAACCAAAAAAACATGGTCGTCCACATCATTACCAATAATTAAAACCAACATGGTTACAGCCATTGCAAAAGGAAGCTTGCTTGATTCGGGTACGTAGTATGGTTGTGGACTGGACATCTATTATCTCCTACAAGGCTGCTATTTGATTCTCGCTTAGCTGATCTGTTATATCGAACAAGGTATAGCCTAGGCTCAGTGAGCCAATATCTAGAGGAATATTCGGGTCCACAATAAAAACAACAGGGAGCTCCACTCTTTCGCCCGCTAATAGTTTTTGCTGCTCAAAACAAAAGCACTCTGTTTTGTGGAAATATTCAGCACCTCTTCCAGGGCTAACACTTGGAATGACCTGTCCTACCATGTCTTCAGAGGTCTTGTTCTCAAATACAAACATGACACTTTGTTGAACGCCTGTTTTAATTCTCAATTGTGAGATCTCCGAAGTGAAAGTCCAGGGCATGGCTTCATTATTGTGAGTCACAAATTGAATTAACATTTCCCTTTTGTCGACTTCTTCTATGTTTACAGAAGAGAGTGTAGAAGGCCCTTCTATTTTTCCATTTAGTCCCGTGATTTCACAAAAGACGTCGTAAATAGGGACCAGCAAAAAAGCAAAAGCAAACATACCCACTGTTAGCAGTGCTAATTTCTTTACAGTTTGTTTCGAGTCTTTCATTACTTAACTTCTGGTTGAACGGTAAAGCTGTGATATGGAGGAGGTGAATCCAGTGTCCACTCTAACCCCCAGTCTTTAGTATCTTCCCAAACTTCATCGGAAGCCTTTTTACCCGTCCTAATTGATTTAATTACTATAAAAAGTAATAACAATTGAGTGAATCCAAAAATAAAGGCCCCTACCGATACTATTGCGTTAAAGTCTGCAAATTGCAGAGCGTAGTCAGGATACCTTCTAGGCATGCCGGCAAGGCCCACAAAGTGCATTGGGAAAAAGGTTAGATTTACAGAAAAGAATGATAGCCAAAAATGCAGTTTTCCGAGCGTTTCGTCGTACATGTTCCCTGTCCATTTTGGTAGCCAATAATAAACACCAGCAATAATTCCAAATAAGGATCCTGGTACAAGCACATAATGGAAGTGAGCCACTACAAAATAAGTATCGTGATATTGAAAGTCAGCTGGAACAATAGCCAGCATCAATCCTGAAAATCCGCCTATGGTAAATAAGGATACAAATGCTATAGCAAACAACATGGGTGTTTCAAAGCTTATTGATCCCCTAAACATAGTGGCTACCCAGTTAAAAACCTTTACCCCTGTAGGAATGGCTATAAGCATGGTTGAGTACATAAAGAAAAGTTCCCCAGCTAGTGGCATTCCAACAGTAAACATGTGGTGAGCCCAGACTACAAAAGAAAGAACAGCTATAGAAGTTAAAGCGTAGACCATCGAGGAATAGCCAAAAATAGGTTTCCTAGAAAAGGTTTCTATTATATGAGAAACAATACCAAAAGCAGGCAGAATCATTATGTAAACCTCTGGATGACCGAAGAACCAAAAAATATGCTGGAATAAAACTGGATCTCCACCGCCTGCAGCATCAAAAAAACTAGTACCAAAATGGATATCCATTAACATCATGGTTACAGTCCCCGCCAATACTGGCATTACTGCTATTAACAAATAGGCTGTTATTAACCAACTCCACACAAATAATGGCATTTTCATAAGAGTCATACCCGGGGCTCTCATATTTAATATTGTAGTAATGATGTTAATAGAGCCTAGAATGGAAGAAGCTCCCATTACATGCACTGAAAATATAAAGAATGTCACTGTATCCGGAGCGTAGGTTGTCGAAAGCGGTGCATAGAAGGTCCAACCAAAGTTAGGCCCTCCAGCCGGCATAAATAAAGTAGAGATTAAAATTCCAAAAGCCATAGGCAGTAGCCAAAAACTTAAATTATTTAATCTGGGAAGGGCCATGTCGGGTGCTCCAATTTGCATTGGAATCATCCAGTTAGCCAAACCGACAAAAGCCGGCATGATGACGCCGAAAACCATTATAAGGCCGTGGTTAGTGGTCATCTGATTAAAGAACTCGGGTTGCACTATTTGTAAACCAGGCTCAAAAAGCTCTGCTCTAATGACCATCGCCATAGCGCCACCTATAAATAGCATTAGAAAACTAAACCACAGATAAAGTGTCCCAATGTCTTTATGGTTTGTTGTGTACAGCCATCTGGTAAGTCCTTTAGCCGGACCGTGATGACCATGATCGTCGTGTGTTTCTACTATTGTGCTCATCTTCTCTGGTCTCTTCCTATAATTTAAAGATCTACTTTGTTTTTGTAATCTACTATCTCTTGGGGAATTATTATTTCACCATCTCCATTTTTTCCATTACTCCAGGACTGTCTGGTATAAGTTATTACAGAAGCCATATCCACTTCTGATAGCTGGTTAGCAAAAGACTGCATGGCAGCCCCTCGTACTCCTTCCATTAAGATTTCTATATTTCTTGTTTTGTCTCTCATAACTATTTCGCTACCAACAAGCGCAGGAAATACTGGGGGCAGTCCTTGTCCGTTTGTTTGGTGACATGCGACACAATTTTTTAGGTAGACTCCCTCGCCCCTTTCCACAAGTTCTGCTTTGGTCCAAACCTTTTCATTAAGAAGTTTTTCTGCTTCAGCTAATGCTATTTTCTCGACTACCCAGGCATCGTATTCTTCTTGTTCAACCGCCCTTACAACCACAGGCATGAATGCGTGCTTGATACCGCATAACTCGGTGCATGCCCCCCTATAAATGCCAGGCTTTGGAACATTAGTCCAGGCGGTATTAATAAATCCCGGAACTGCGTCTTGTTTTACTGCAAAATCAGGAACCCACCAGGAATGAATAACGTCGTTTCCTGTAATAAGGAATCGTATTCTTTTATTTATCGGGATAACTAAAGGCTCGTCTACTTCTGAAAGATAAAACTCTCCCTTAGGAATGTCATTATCTATTTGTTCTTGTGAGGTTGCTAGATTACTAAAAAAACTAATATCGTCTTCTAGGTATTTATACTGCCACTTCCACTGGTATCCAGTTACCATGATATTGATATCGCCCTCCCTATCATCGTAAGCATTTATCATAACTGTGGTAGAGGGAATTGCCATCCCGACTAAAATTAATGTTGCCGCTACAGTCCAAGTAATTTCAAGCCAGAAGTGATCGTCAATTTTTGAAGCCTTAGCTCCTGCAGATTTCCTATACTTAAAGAGGGAATAGAACATAATCCCAAACACAACCACCCCTATCCACACACATATCCACATGATTAACATGTGAAGATCAAAGATTTCCTTGCTTACTTCAGTTACCCCAACTGGCATGTTGTAATCTGAGGCTTCAGAAAAAACTGAAGTAGGCGCTAAAAATAGAAGAGCGTATATGAACTTCCTTGTAACCCTTGAAATTGACTTCATAAATTCATTTATATCTTTAGGTTAGAGCGAGCAGAATCCGCGCGGATTTTATCCTAAGGGGTCTGAGCGAACAACCAATATTATCAATCCATTCAAAATAAAAATGGGGGCAAAAAAAAATATTTGTAGTCTTATGACAAAGAAAAGAAATCTTTTTTAAAGGCTGCTTTTTATCGAGTTGAGAACTCTATTTGTTTCTGGTTCTATGCCTGTCCAAATTTGAAAGCTAGCCGCTGCTTGGTTTACTAGCATACCCAGTCCATCTAGACATATTTGTACACCTAAATTTTTTGCTAATTTATTGAAGGGAGTTGCTTCTTTTGAATAACTTAGATCATAGGTCCAACTGACCTCATTAAAGAGCTTAGGGTTGAATATGAAATTACCCCCTGTTATGCCTGCTGAAGTAGTATTTATAATTCCCTCAATCTTTCCTTCAGGAGTTTCACTTGCCCTTAAGGCTTCTACTTCTACCCCTTTATTTCCAAATTGTTTTGCTAAATCTGATGCCCGATCAAAAGTTCTATTAAGTAGCGTTACTTTTTTGGGACCTAAACTGATGATGCTGGGAATAATAGAACGGGAAGCTCCTCCAGCACCTAAAATTACTAACTCCTTGTCTTTAAGAAAAATTTGATTATTGACAATGTCTTCTAAAAAGCCCTTGCCGTCAGTTGAGTCAGCAAATATTTTGTCCTTATCTTTCCACAGGGTGTTTACTGCCCCTGTTTCTGCCCCCATTTCACCTATTTCATCTGCTAAGTCAAAAGCCAGTTCTTTTAAAGGGAGCGTTACGTTGAGCCCCTCATATCCTGTTTTAAATAATTTTAATGTCTCTTGTTTAAAGTTTTTTGGGTCTACTTCTATTGCTTCATAAGAAATATCAACCCCGGCATCTTTAGCAAATTCAGCGTGAATCCTTGGAGAAAGGGAGTGTTTAATTGGCTGACCTATGACCGCAAACTTTTTCATCATTAACTTAATCTCTTATCCACCTTTCGGTTACAACGTCTTGAATGGGTGTAGAACCCTTTAAACTGCCCAAAGACCCTTCAACTATACTCAGTTGGTCAAAGCTTTTCTCCACTTCCTGCTTTGTTCTTAAAGGCTTTTTGCCCTGTATGTTAGCTGATGTTGAAACAATGGCAGCTTCAAACTTGTCACAAATTTCTACAATCGTGGGATGACTTGAAACTCTTAAAGCCACCGAGTCATACTTTCCTCTTATCCACACAGGAGTATCTTCTGTAGGCACAATCCAAGTATGAGGTCCGGGCCACTTTGATGTTAACTTCTCTTTGTACTTATTTATATTAATGTACTGCTTCATTTGTTCTATATTGCTGCCTACTAATATTAATCCTTTGCTCACAGGCCTTTTCTTTAATTTAAGTAATTTATAAACGGCCTCTTCATTCTGTGGGTCACACCCCAGGCCCCAAACTCCTTCCGAAGGATAGGCAATGATCTTGCCTAGCTTTAAATCAGCTAAAGCGGTTTGAAGCCCCTTCATGGTTATTTTTCTGAGAGTTTTTTATTAACTTCAGCAATTTGCTGCTTATTAGCTTCCCTTATTGAATTAAGAGTGTCTGCTATTTCTTTCGAGTTGATGGAAAGCATTTGTGCTGCTAAATATCCAGCGTTGGCTGCGCCAGCTGAGCCTATAGCGACTGTTGCGACCGGAACTCCTTTTGGCATTTGAACTGTTGATAAAAGTGAATCAAACCCATTTAAAGGACCCCCATCTCCAGGAATTCCTATGACCGGTTTGACAGTTTTTGAGGCTATGGCTCCTGCTAAGTGGGCCGCTAATCCAGCTATAGCTATATATATTTTAGTACCCCCTTTTTCTGCTTCTTCTAAGTGCTTATGGAGTAGATCGGGTGTTCTGTGAGCAGAAAAAACATTTATAGTGAAGTCTATAGATAAAGAGCTTAATACTTCTCCACATTTCTCGGCTAAACCTAAGTCAGATTCAGACCCCATAATGATTGAAACTGTAGCAGTCACTTTTTCTCCTTATAATTTAAGAAGTCGTATTCTAATATAATCCACGCGGTTAAAATATAAGCAATGGCCCTATTAAAGATTTTAATTTTTCCAGACCAACGTTTGCGAACTGTCGCTAAAGATGTCCTTGATATAAATGAAGAAGTTAAAGCCCTTTGTAATGATCTTTTAGAAACGATGTATGAGGGCAATGGCATAGGCCTTTCGGCCACACAAGTTAATATTCATAAAAGGATCTTGGTAGTAGACGTAAGTGAAGAAAAAGATAGTCCTATGATTTTTATCAACCCGTCTGTTGAGGTTCTTGGACAAGAAGAAAAGACTTACGGCGAGGGCTGTTTGTCTGTTCCTGGTTTTTTTGAAGAAGTTTCTAGGCCAGCTAAAATAAAAATAACTGCCCTGAACCTAGGTGGAGAAGAGTTTTCTATCGAAGCAGAAGACCTGTTAGCAGTGGCTGTACAACATGAAATGGATCATCTGGACGGAAAGATATTTGTAGATTTTTTGTCTAATTTAAAAAGACAAAGAATTAAACAGAAGCTAATAAAAATATCTAGAACAGCGGTTTAAAATGAAGATAGTTTTTGCCGGCACCCCAACATTTTCAGCTTTCCATCTAGATTTGCTTGTAAAGAGTGAAAATGAAGTGGCAGCTGTTCTTACACAGCCTGACAGAGAGTCAGGCAGAGGGAAAAAAATAAATGTATCGCCGGTAAAGGCTCTTGCACAAGAAAATCAAATTTTAGTTCTACAACCAAAAAGTTTAAAAAAGAACACCGATGTCATTGATCGGCTTAAGGAGATAGAGCCTGAATTAATCTTAGTAGTAGCTTATGGTCTAATTTTGCCTAAAGAATTTATCAACTTGCCCAAGTTTGGCTGCATTAATGTTCATGCTTCATTGCTTCCAAGGTGGAGGGGTGCTGCCCCTATAGAGAGAACTCTCATGGAAGGAGACACTGAAGGCGGAATTACTTATATGAGAATGAATGAAGGCTTGGACACAGGTCCTATCATGAAATTACTTCCTTGCCCCATAGAATCAGAAGAGAACTCTGAGTCTCTAGAAAAAAAATACCAAAACTTAAGTGAATTAAATCTCTTAAAATTTCTAGAGGATATATCTTCAAGAAAAGTTGCGGAGTTAGGCCAAGATTCTAGTAAAGCTACTTACGCCGAAAAAATTGAAAGGCAAGAAACTGAAATACTTTGGGATTCTGAATCTGCTGAATTGATAGAACGAAAAATAAGAGCCCTATTCCCCAAGTATGGATCTTTTACTTTTTTAGGAAATAAAAGAGTAAAAATTCTAAATGCAAGTCTTGAGGATGCACCTAAAGAATTATCACCTGGAAAAATTTATACTTCAGATGAAGGTCATCTTTACGTGGGTTGTCTTGATCGTAAGTGTCTAAGGATTCACCGTCTTCAATTCGAAAGCAAGCAGCTGGTTGAGGCTAAAGACTTTATAAAGGGGAATAAAGAAAAAATAATACAGATAAAAAAGTTTTCAAGTTCCCTTGAAAAATAATAGTTAGGATCATAAATAGGTTTATAATCGAAAAAACTTGATTTCCGGGAAGGAAAACTTTTGAAGATAATTATTCTTGGGGCAGGCACAGTTGGAAGCACACTGGCCATTTCATTGTCTAAAGAGGACAACGACGTTACGGTTGTTGATGAAAACCCAGCCACGCTTCATCACCTGGAAGAAGAAGCAGACATAAGTACCATAGCTGGAAGTTGCTCTTATCCCACCACTTTAGTTAACGCGGGCATTAAGGAAGCAGATATGGTTGTTGCAGTTACAGGCAGCGATGAAATTAATATTGTTTCTAGCCTAATGTCTAAAGTTCTGTCAAAGAATGTTAAGACAATCGCCAGGATTAGAGAGTCTTCTTACTTACAAAATAAAACTAAGGAAGCAATTGATGCAGGGGTTATACCTGTTGACATAGTTGTAAGTCCTGAAAAACTTATTACAAATCATATTCAAGCTTTAATAGACACCCCGGGTTCTTTGCAAGTTCTAGAATTTGGAGATGGTTTGTTAAATCTGGTGGGAGTTAGGGCTGTCAGCGGAGGCCCTTTGATAGGCCACGAAATAGCCGATCTAAAAAAACACATGCCCAATGTGGACACGCGTGTTGCTGCAATATTTAGAAGCGGTGGTGCCATTATCCCAAAAGGCACAACTACAGTTATGGCTGGTGATGAGGTATTTTTTATAGCTAGAAAAAAAGATGCAAAAAAAGTTATAAATGAAATGAGGACAAAGGAGGATCCCTACAAGTATGTTGTTATAGCTGGCGGAGGGAAAATTGGAAGTAGTCTTGCAGAACAAATTGAAGGCAACCACAGAGTAAAAATTATTGAGTCTGACCCCTCCAGAGCAAAAAAAATCTCTGAAAGCTTACTAGACACAATTGTTTTAGAGGGGAATGTTTCAGATAAGTCTCTCTTGCATGAAGAAAACATAGAAGACTGCGATGCGTTCGTGGCTGTTACAAATGATGATGAAGCCAATGTTATGTCTTGTATGTTAGCAAAGGAGATGGGCGCCCATAAGGTTATTGCTCTCATTAATAATGAAGCTTATGTGGATTTAGTCCAGGGAAAGAGCATAGATGTTGCTATCGCTCCTTCTCAAATCACAATAGGCACCTTCCTGTCAGAACTGGCTGGAGATGAAGTTGTAAAAGTACATTCTTTAAGAAGAGGGGTAGCTGAAGCTATAGAAACTATTGTAAGGCCTTCACCTAATGGGAACGGAGATGTTGTGGGTAAAGAATTAGGGACTATAAAACTACCTCTAGGAGCAACAATTGGTGCTATCATCCGTAAAAATAAGGCTAAAATCGCCCATGATAATGTTAAATTACGCGAAAATGATCATGTTATACTTTTTTTAACTGACAAGAAGCTTCTGCCCCAAATTAAAGATATTTTTTCTCCGCATTATTAAGCTGAAATGAATTTTCTATACACCCTTAGAATTCTGGGCATACTTTTGATGCTATTTAGCACAGCCCAGCTGTTTCCTGCTGCTGTAGCCTATTATTACGATGAATTTGGTCTAATTAAAGTATTTTTTAATACTCTTTTAGCTACCTTTCTCTGTGGCTTTCTTCTCTATATTACTAATTCTTCTAGAAAAGAAGACTTAAGGACAAAGGATGGATTTATCATAACAGTCCTTTTTTGGATAGTTTTAGCGATTTTCGGTTCATTTCCATTCATTATCGCCGAAGAAATAGAAATTTCTTATGTAGATTCTTTGTTTGAATCTATATCTGGATTGACCACAACTGGGGCGACAGTTCTAACAGGCCTTGATGAACTCCCTAGGTCTATACTGTTTTACAGACAACTTCTGCAATGGCTGGGGGGCATGGGCATAATAGTGTTAGCTGTAGCTGTATTACCACTATTGGGTATTGGAGGTATGCAGTTATATAAAGCAGAGACGCCAGGGCCCTTAAAAGACTCAAAATTAACTCCCAGAATTAAAGAAACTGCAAAAGCCTTATGGTATGTCTACCTGACAATGACTATCCTTTGTGCTGCTTTCTACAAATTCTTTGGAATGACCACTTATGACGCAATTTGCCATTCCTTTTCAACAGTATCTATCGGTGGTTTTTCTACTCATGACGAGAGTTTTGGTTTCTTTTCCCAGTCCAACATCAGGTGGACAGCTGTAATTTTTATGGTTATAGCTGGGATAAACTTTGGCCTTCACTACATTGCATGGACTAAAAAAAGGCTTCTACATTACATATATGACTCAGAAGTTAAGGCTTACTTTTTTATTCTAATATCTGCTTTTGCATTAACTTTTCTAACTCTAGGCATATATCTAGAAACCCCGGGTGAAAATTTGATACAAGAAAGTGCCTTTCAGGTAGTTTCAATAGCCACAACCACAGGCTTTCTTACGTCAAATTACTCAAACTGGCCTCTATTTGTTCCTATCTTACTTCTTTTTACGGCTTTTATTGGTGCTTGTGCTGGGTCTACAGGCGGAGGCATAAAGGTCATAAGAACTCTTGTTCTTGCAAAACAAAGTGCTGGAGAAATAACTAAATTGATTCATCCCAATGCAGTAATTTCGATAAAATTAGGGAAAAAAGCTGTTAGCCCAAGAATTGCAGAGTCAGTTTGGGGATTCTTTTCCATATATGTTATTGTTTTTATTATCTTATTTATGTTTTTGTTAGCACAAGGAAATGATTTTATTACTTCGTTTTCAGCTGTTGGTGCTACATTAAACAACCTGGGGCCGGGCTTAGGTGACGTTGCAAATAACTATCAATCACTTAATGATTACTCGAAAATTGGTTTGTGTATAGCTATGATTCTGGGTAGATTAGAAATATTTACACTTTTAGTGCTTTTTACGCCCGCTTTTTGGAAAAAATAGGTAAAAATACATGCTTAATGGCCTTTTAAAGCTATTTTTAACCCTTTTTAGCTATATTTCACTTAAAAATATACATTTTTTGGGTGAAATAAGTGGTTTTTTGCTATCAATCGTTCCAAATTCTTTAAAAAACACTACAAAAACTAACCTACAAATATGTTTTCCTGATAAAACTTCTAAGGAAACCTACAATTTAACTAGAAAAAGCTTAAAAGAGACCTCTAAAAGCTTGTTTGAATCGGGAAAATGTTGGATTACTTACCCTAAACTTGACATAAACAAATTGGTGGAGGTAGAAGGGAAGGATTTAATTTTAAGAAGTTTAGAGGAAGGTAGGGGAGTAATCTTATTTACTCCGCATATAGGCAATATAGAAATTCTCCTAAACTTTGTTGCTAATAACTTTAAAACCACCGTTCCTTATACGCCTGCTAAAATTTCTGCACTAGATTCAATTATAAAAAGTGCCAGAGAATTAATGGGCGCAAAGATGGTAATAGCAGATTCTGGAGGAGTTAGGTCTTCATTAACTGCCCTCAGGGATGGTAATTTAATACTGATGGCTAGCGACCAGGTACCAAAAAAAGATAATGGCATTATTTCAAGCTTTTTTGGCGTCTCTGCATTAACTGTGTCTCTTGTCTCTACCCTGTCAAGAAAAACAAAAAGTCCCTGCCATTCAGTTATTTGTTTAAGGCAGAGTAGGGGCCAAGGATTTAAAATTATTTTTAGCGAAAAGATAAATCAGTTGAATGATTTAGATGTTCAAGACGGTGTAAATCTTATGAATAGAGAACTAGAAAAATGTATAATGAAAGCTCCCGAACAGTACGCTTGGGAATACAAGAGGTTTAAACATTCAACTTTTAAAAATCCCTATTAAAGAATATATAAATGATAGTAAGTACTCACTATATCAATTAATTTAGATATAAATATGCCAGCTAAATCAATGGAAGAACTTGTAGCTCTTTGCAAGAGACGAGGCTTTATTTTTCAAACAAATGAAATTTATGGGGGGCTTCAGGGGTTGTACGACTATGGGCCGTTAGGTGTTGAATTAAAGAGTAATCTAAAGCAGGCCTGGTGGAGATCAATGGTTTATGAGAGAGACGATGTTGAGGGATTAGATGCTGCAATTTTAACTAATCCAGAGGTATTGAAACAATCGGGTCACGAGGAGACATTTACAGACCCGCTTGTTGATTGCAGGTCTTGTAACTCAAGATGGAGAGCTGATCATTTAGAGAAGTCAGCCTGCCCTTCTTGTGGCTCTAAAGACCTAACAGAACCCAGGCCTTTTAATCTAATGTTTAAAACAAACTTGGGCCCCATAGATGATGGAACTTCTTTTGCCTATCTGCGGCCTGAAACAGCGCAACAAACTTTTACGAACTTTAAAAATGTTGTTGACTCTACCTCTAAAAGTTTGCCATTTGGCATAGCACAAATAGGAAAGGCCTTTAGAAATGAGGTCACTCCAAGAAACTTTATATTTAGAGTAAGGGAAATGGAACAAATGGAACTAGAGTTCTTTGTAAAACCTGGAACAGATGAAGAATGGCATCAATTTTGGGTAAAAAACAGGCTAAATTGGTGGTCAAAGCAGGGTATTTCTGAAGAAAAGCTTGATTTATATGATGTACCAAAGAAAGAATTGGCACATTATTCCAAGTCTACAATAGATATTATGTATAAATTCCCTCATGGCTTAGAAGAACTAGAAGGAGTGGCTAACAGAACTGACTTTGACTTAGGCTCTCATACTAAAAATCAATCTGAGCTTTCTATAAACGCCAAAGTAGTTAAGAACACTTCTTCTAATGCAAAACTAGCTATTCAAGATAGAGAAACCAAAGAATGGACAGTCCCCTATGTAATTGAGCCTGCTGCTGGGGTTGAAAGAGGTGTTTTAGCTGTTTTAAACGAATCCTATGAAGTTCAAGAATTAGAAGACGGGAAAGAAAGAACAGTTCTTTCGCTAAAACCTCACCTTTCTCCGATAAAAGCAGCAGTTATTCCTCTTAAGAGAAATAATGAAGACTTAGTTTCAGCTGCAACCAGTCTTAAGGGCAAGCTCCAAGGACTTGGACTTGGTAGAGTCTTGTTAGAGAATTCAGGAAATATTGGTAAAAGCTACAGAAGGCATGATGAAGTTGGAACACCCCTTTGCATTACTTTAGATTTTCAAACTCTTGAAGACCAAACCGTAACAGTCAGAAACAGAGATAGCATGGAACAAGAAAGGATTCATCAAAAAGAAACGGTTGCTTATCTTCAGGAGATATTAAAGTAAGTGTCTGAATCTTCCCCTAAACCTATCGTGCTAGACAGAGATGGGGTTATAAACGAAGACCTTTGGGGCTACGTTACAAAAAAAGAGGAATTCAAGCCCATAGAGGGCAGTTTGTTAGCCATGAAGAAATTAACTGATGCGGGCTTCAATGTGGTTATAGCTACGAACCAAGCGTGTATAAGTAAAAAAATTATTAATGAAAAACAACTCCAAGCCGTTCACGATCACATGTCTTTCTTGGTGCAGGAAGCAGGAGGCAAGATAGATCATGTTGCTTTTTGTCCTCATGCTCCAGAAGAGAACTGTTCTTGTAGAAAACCACAAACGGGGCTTTTAGATGAAATTGAAGAAAGGCTGGGTTGTTCTTTAAAAAATAGTTTCTTTATTGGGGACAAGGAATCTGACGTGTTGTGCGCTATCAATTATGGCTGCACTCCTCTTTTAGTTAAAACCGGTTATGGGGAGGGGACATTGTCCTCAAAGCACTGCCCCCCTGAAGAAAGATGCTTTAACAATCTTTTGGATGCGGTTAAGTATGTTTTGGAGACTTAGGCTTAATCCTCAATGATTTATCTTAGATCGTTCTCTTTTTATATTATTTATCTTTTGTCTGGGTTACTGGTTGGATTTGCTGGTTGCTTAATAGGGCCCTTTTTAAATATAAGCAATAGAATTAAGTTTTTATCTGCTTGGCCAAGATTTGCAAATTGGGTTCTTTATAAATCTTGCAAGATAGAAGTGGTGGTAGAGGGAACTGAGAATATACCTAATGCCCCTTTTGTAATTGCTTCAAACCACCAAGGTCAATGGGAAACTTTTTTTTATCAATATTTTTTCTTCCCTATGACCACCCTTTTAAAAAGGGAGTTATTATTCATCCCCTTCTGGGGGTGGGCGCTTGCTTTACTCAGGCCTATAGCTATAAATAGAGGCAATCCTGCTGTGGCATTAAAAACAGCCCTTAGGGAAGGCGAGAAAAGAATAAAAAAAGGGTTTTCAATTTTAAATTTTCCAGAAGGAACGAGAAAAGATCCGGGGGAAATAGGAAGGTATGCAAGAAGTGGATTTGAGTTAGCAAAAAAAATGCAGGTTCCTGTGCTGCCCATTGTTCATAACTCTGGTGACTGTTGGCCTGCCCATAGATTTTTGAAATTCCCTGGAAAAATTAACCTTACCATCGGAACTCCTGTTGAGAATATAGAGTCAAGCGCAGAAACTGCGAAAAAAATGGAAGACTGGGCCAGAAAAAATCTAGAACTAATAAAGCGTAACAACTAGACGTCTAGGTTAACAACAAACTTTGCGTTTTCATCAATAAAGATTTTCCGTGGCTCTACATCGTCTCCCATCAATGAATTAAAAAGTTCATCTGCTTTTTGTGCGTCTTCAATCGTTACCTGCCCAAGAAGTCTTGCTTCGGGGTCCATAGTTGTGTCCCAAAGTTGATCTGCATTCATTTCTCCTAGCCCCTTATATCTCGACATTGTGAAAGATTTTTTCGCGGCTTCCACTAGATCACTTACTGAACTAGAGAAATTGTGTATATTAAATTTAGTACCATTTAATTCAAAGTATGAGTCTTTATTAAGCAGCCCATTTATATGTTCGCCAAAAGAACAAATGTCTTTATAGGCCTTTGACCTAAAAAATCCAGGCAGAAGCTTCCAAGTAGTTTCAGAGCCATGGCGGTATAAAACAACCTCAGGTTCTGTAATTTTTTGTTCATTATTTTTTTTAGCCCTAACTTCCCACTTGGATCCATTTAGCGTTGAATCGTTAAGTCTCTCCTGAAGTTTCTTGCTCCAGTTTTTTACTTTTTTATCGTTTTTAAGGTCAGGTAACTGTTTTACATACATGCTTGCTTGTAGGATTTCTTCGGGATATTGATGAGTTAGTGAAATTACTGAGTCTTGGGCTTTTTGATGTTGGGAGATAAGTTTGCTCAAAGCTCCCCCTCCGATT
The DNA here is from genome assembly GCA_001628005.1 of SAR86 cluster bacterium REDSEA-S09_B4. Classification (GTDB taxonomy): domain Bacteria; phylum Pseudomonadota; class Gammaproteobacteria; order Magnimaribacterales; family Magnimaribacteraceae; genus AEGEAN-183. Next base: position 23,671 of record LUQU01000043.1, on the reverse strand, counting down.
GATTCACCTTTTTTGTTCAGAACCAATCTTGTCTCATCTAGAACTTCTGCAAGAAGCTGTTCTCTTAACTCTTCGTCGTCTCTAACATAAACCTCCTGTTTTCCTTTCTTTAATTTATAAAGGGGCGGCTGGGCAGTATAAATAAAACCCTTCTCTAATAGCTCAGGCATTTGTCTGTAGAAGAACGTTAAAAGCAGTGTTCTTATATGAGAGCCATCTACATCAGCATCTGTCATTATTATTATTCTATGGTACCTAAGCTTTTCAGGCTGCCAATCTTCTCCTTTTATGCCGCACCCTAGTGCAGTTATTATTGTTATGATCTCGCTTGAAGAAAGAACCTTGTCTATTCTTGCCTTCTCGACATTAATTATCTTGCCCCTTAAGGGAAGAATTGCTTGAAACTTTCTATCCCTTCCTTGTTTTGCAGAGCCTCCGGCAGACTCTCCCTCAACTAAATAAACTTCTGATTTTCCAGGATCTTTTTCTGTGCAGTCTGAAAGCTTTCCCGGTAAGCCTCCCCCGTCAAAGACGCCCTTTCTCCTAGTTAGCTCTCTGGCCTGTCTTGCCGCTTCTCTTGCTCGTGCTGCTTCAATTATCTTTGTGGCGATCATTCGAGCTTCGGCAGGCTTTTCCAATAGGTAACCAGAAAGGTGTTTATATACCTCCTGTTCTACTATTGGTTTAATTTCAGACGACACCAATTTGTCTTTAGTTTGAGAAGAAAATTTAGGGTCTGGTACTTTCACAGAAACTACAGCAACCAACCCCTCTCTTGCGTCATCTCCTGAAGCAGAAACTTTTTCTTTTGATAGAAGCCCTTCTTTATCCATATACTTATTTATCGCCCTGGTTAAGGCTGTTCTGAAGCCCACTAAATGAGTACCTCCATCTCTTTGGATAATGTTGTTGGTATAACAGTTAACGTTTTCTTGATAGCCATCATTCCATTGAAGAGCTACTTCTACAGAAATACCTTCTTTGTTTTCTTTACTAAAGTGAAAAATTGAATTTATAGTATTTCGTTTTCCATTAAGATATTCAACAAATTCTGACAAACCTCCTTTGTGTTCAAATTTCTTTTTCTTGTCCACCCTCTGGTCTTCAAGAATTATTTTTAAGCCTGCATTTAGAAAAGAAAGATCTCTTAATTTTGCTGCCAAGATATTGAAATCAAACACCACATTTGTAAATGTTTCCCTTGAGGGGGTTAGTTTAATTTCTGTTCCTGTGGTTTCGCTTTTTCCTGTTGCTTTGAGTTTAGCTTTTGGTATCCCATCTGAGTAGTGTTGTTCGAAGACTTTACCATCTCTCCTAATTGTTAAGTGAAGCTTCTTAGAGAGGGCGTTGACAACAGAGACCCCTACGCCATGCAGTCCTCCTGAAACCTTGTATGAGTTATCATCAAACTTTCCTCCTGCATGAAGTTTAGTCATGATTACTTCTGCTGCTGAAACGCCCTCTTGTTTATGGATATCCACAGGAATTCCTCGGCCGTTATCTCTCACTAGAACACAGTCGTCAGCAAGAATTATGACTTCCACACAATCACAATGGCCTGCTAAGGCTTCATCAATTGAGTTGTCTACTACCTCATAAACCATGTGATGCAAGCCAGTACCATCATCCGTATCGCCAATGTACATTCCTGGCCTTTTCTTTACGGCTTCAAGTCCCTTTAATACTGTTATGTTTGTTGAATCATAACCATTTGATTTTTCTAGTTTTTTTCTAGATTTTGTCAAACTTTTTGCCGCCTTTTTATGGGCAGATTTTTTTGGTTTTTTGGGAGTTTTATTTACTTTTTTAGATGCTACAGTCTTCTTTGCTGGCATACAGCTATTTTAACTTATTTTCAAAGATTTAGCTGTCTAAATTTATCTAAAAAGGGTGTCATATTTGACAGGCTTTTTCCTCTTATTGCTGTAATTAATAATTGTGCTTTTAGTTCAGTTGCCTGTTCCAAAACCATTGCTAAGTTTTGTTGGTCTAGCTCTGAAGTAATGTCATCGATCAAGTAAACTATTCCTGATTTATTCTTAGTTACCAAGATGTCATTAAACTTAAAAAAATTCAATATAATCAATAGCTTCTGCTGTCCTCTAGATAAAAATGATTTAGCTAGTTTGTTGTTTATAAAATACTTAAGGTCTAGTCTGTGTGGGCCAACGCTTGTATAACCTAACGCACGATCTTTCTCTGTCGACTCAACTAAAGCCCTTTTTAAAGAAATATGGTCTGGCCAACCTTTTTTAAATACTACATTTATTTGATTTAAAAATATGTCCTCTGTCTCTACTTTTTTTCCCTTTTCTTCTAGTGACTTTTTAAAGATTCCTTTAAAAAAAGACTTTTGTTTTTCAGCTAATATGTTGCCTGTGTCTATTAGGGCCTCATTCCAAACCCTAAGCTCTCCTTCTGAGACCTTTCTTTTTAGCGAAATATTCCTTTGGCTTAATGCTTTCTTATAATTTTTATAGTCAATTTCTGAAGAATGTTCCACGTGGAACATGGTTTTATTAAAAAAGTCTCTTCTTAGTTCTGCTTCGCCTTCAATCATTCTTAAGTCTTTTGCTTGAATAAACTGGACGATAGGTAGGTTTTCTTTCTTTACTGTAGTGTTACCAGCTTCAGTTTTTATAGTTATCCTTTTGTTAGCCTGTTTAGCAGCTTTTATTGTTAAAACTTCCTGTTTATTTATTATTTCTAACCCAAGAGAGAATCCCTCACTGTCATCATTAATGCACTCTTTCAGATCCCTAGTCTTGATAGATTTTCTAGAAATTAATAGATTTATTGCCTCCAGAACAGAGGTTTTACCTGACCCATTTGGCCCTAGGATTAACAGGTTTTCTTTATTTAAGTCTAGGTCTATTTCCCTGAAAAGTCTAAAGTTTTTAATAAATACTCTTGCAATGGACATCTCATAGTCTCATTGGCATGATTACATACACCTCAGTTTGATTCCCTGGTTCCCTAATTAAACAGCTGCTTTCTTCTCCATAAAAATTTAATTCTACATTGTCAGTTTCTATTGTTCCTAAAACATCGAGAAGATATCCGATATTAAAGCCTATTTCCATTGGGTTACCGTTGTAATTAACATCTAAAAGCTCTTCTGCAGATTCTTTCTCTGGATTGTTTGCCGTGAGTTTCAGGGTGTTTTTATCTAATGCGAACCTAACCCCCCTATACTTCTCATTTGAGAGCACAGAAGCCCTAGAAAGAGCAGATTGCAAGCTTTCTTTAGGTACCTCAAGTGAATTAGGTTCTCCTGAGGGCAGTACTTTTTCATAATCAGGAAACTTTCCATCTATTAATTTAGTAGAAAAATCTAGATTCTCATCTTGGATACTAAGGCTCGAGTTTCCAAAAGTTATCTTAATCTCTTCATTTTCTTGTCTTAGTATCTTGGATAGTTCTAAAACTGCTTTTCTAGGTAAAATTTGCCTCTCTCCTTCTATTGAGCTTGTTTTATCTAATGAGCTTGTTGCCAGTGCTAATCTGTGTCCGTCCGTAGCCACAGCATTTACCTCCCCACCTTTGTATTCTACTAACAATCCGTTTAAGTAATACCGTACATCCTGAGAAGCCATACAAAAGGCCGTTTTATTTAGTAATCTTTGTAAAACAGAAGAGGAAATAGACAAAGAATTTGTTTCTTCTTTAATTTCCAGCTCTGGAAAGTCTAAAGCAGAGATAGTTGCAAAATCAGCATGGAAATTTTTTGAGCTTACCGCTAGTTTGCCGTTTTTTAAGTCAAATTCTAAGTCTTCTTTATCTGGTAATGATCTGCACAATTCTGACATTTTTCTTGCTGAAACCGTTATCTCTCCTTCTTCTATAACTTTTTTAACTTCTGTTAGTGTTTTAATCTGTATTTCTAGGTCAGTTGCTGTAATTTCAACCTTTCCTTCCCTTGTAACAATCCTCAAATTAGCCAGTATAGGTATGGTTTGTCTTCTTTCTGCTATTGATGCTCCCATTTGCAAGGCATCTACTATCTCATTTTTTTCTGTTGTAAATTTCATGTTTTAAATTGTTAAGGCTCTAAATAAATTTCTATAATCTTCCTCTATTTCATTATTAAAATCTCTTAATTCTTTAATTTTTTTACAAGCATGTAAAACTGTTGTGTGATCCCTTCCTCCAAAGGACTCCCCTATTTCCGGCAGGCTGTAGTTAGTAAGCTCCTTGGCTAAAAACATTGACATCTGTCTTGGTCTGGCTATGGACCTGCTTCTTCTTTTAGAAAGAAGGTCGCTTAATTTTATGTTGTAGTATTCAGCTACTGTTTTTTGGATATTATCCACACTTACTTGTCGAGCCTGGATAGCTAATAAATCCTTTAAGGAATCTTTAATTAAAGCTATATCTATCTCTTTTCCAGTAAAATTTGAGTTGGCTATAACTCTCTTCAGTGCCCCTTCAAGTTCCCTTACATTAGACCTTACTTTTTGGGCTATAAAAAACGCACTTTCTTCATCAAGCTTATATCCCATTTCTTCTGCCTTGCTTAGTGTTATAGCAACTCTTGTTTCTAACCCTGGTGGATCTATTACGACCGGAAGTCCCCATCCCAATCTAGACTTAAGTCTGTCTTCTAGGCCATTTATTTCTTTTGGGTACCTGTCGCAGGTTAAAATCATTTGGCTTCCTCTTTCTAGCAGGGAATTAAATGTATGGAATAGCTCTTCTTGCGACTGTTCTTTTCCTGCAAAAAACTGAATATCATCGATTAGCAAGGCATCTAAAGACCTATAATATTGTTTAAATTCACTAATTGCTCCTAATTGTAGTGATCTAACCATATCACTCACGAACTTCTCTGAGTGGATATAGGTAATCTTTTTTTCAGGGTTTTGTTTTCTAATTAGATTTCCTACTGCATGCATAAGGTGAGTTTTTCCTAACCCCACTCCTCCATAAATGAAAAGAGGGTTGTAAGAGTTTTTTAACCCTGATGCTACCTGTTTAGAGGCAGCCAATGCTATGTGGTTTGATTTGCCTTCCACAAAAGCGTCAAAAGTAAATCCAGGAATTAAATTTGTTTGATGGTCTTTTTTGTGTGAAAAGTGGATCTCTGGTTTTTTTCCCTGAGTAGCTTCAACAAAGCCACTTTGTTCTGTTTCTATATTTTTTAGCTGCCTGTTAGCAATTGAGTTGTTTTCGCCTTCATGAATTACTTCAAAATTAACATGCAAGTCACTCTGACTGGTAATCGCTACAAGCCTTTCTTTTATTGAGTTTCCATAGTTCTCTTCTACCCAATCAAGGATAAAGTTGTTTGGAGCCAGAACGGAATAAGACGTTGGAGTTATACCCACATTTTCTTTTAGCTTTAAAGGAGCAATCCATGTAGAATATTCCTCGACGGCCAAGTCTCTTTCTAAGGTTTTTTTACATTCGTTCCAAAAGAGAATATCGGCCATTGGTTTATTATAAGGTATTTATAAAAGTTATCCACAGCATAACAACAATTAATTACTGTGGATAAGTTGTTAGTATTATGATTTATTGTTTTTTCTTGTGTATTTAGTCCAAAAAACCTATTATGCGCCTCCGTTAACTGAATTGTCTGTAAAATGAAAAGAACTTATCAACCAAGCAAGGTGAAAAGGGCCAGAAAACACGGTTTTAGGGCCAGGAAAGCCTCTTTGGGCGGAAGAAAGATACTCAATAATAGGAGAAAAAAGGGAAGAAAGTCTCTTACGGTCTAAAAATTAGACATGTCATTAAGCGATAGATATACAGTTCCATCAAACCCTGGCTTTAGCAGAATTCTTTCCAAACCAGACCTTAAGTTAAATAAAGGGAAGTTTTTGGTGGTTGGTAAAGAAAACTCAATAAAAACAGCAAGACTGGGGGTTTCTATAAAAAAAAGTGATTATAAGCTAGCCACACACAGGAATATGCTAAAGAGAAAAGTAAAAACCAGCTTTATAAGCTTTATAGAAGACCTTCCTGCTTTAGACTTTATAGTGATGGTTGGCCCAGGGGAACAATCCAATGATAAAAAAACCCTAAATGAGCTTTGGTCTAGCCTTGGAGTTAAAAATAATGTCTAGACTATTTATTTGGTTTATCTTGGTTTACCAAAAGGTAATCAGCCCCTTGGCAGGACCAAGCTGTAGGTTTCATCCAACTTGCTCAGAGTATGCTAAAGAGGCTATAGAGAAACATGGATTGTTGGGCGGTACTTGGTTGGCATTAAAAAGAATTTCCAAATGTCATCCACTAGGAGATAGTGGTTTTGATCCTGTGCCTGTTGAGAAAAAATAATGGACTATATAAAGTTTTCTCTCATAGGCCTTATAGCTGTAATTGTATATTATCTGGCTTTACAATGGTCTGGCCTTCCTAGTGAAGAGATTAAGCTTGAAATAACAGAAAATGAAACTATAGCCTTAAATGAAGAGGTTTTTAAAGATAGTAAGGACTCACTATCGGCCCTTGATGCAGCGCCGCCTCAGGTTGTTGAAAGTGGAGAGTCCATAACAACTGAGGTTACACCCTCAAGACGCTTTTCTCTGGATAATGATGTACTCAGAATTGAGATCGATTCACTAACAGGAAGGTATGTTGCTGCTAATCTAATACCCATTAAAACAGAGAAAGGTTCTGATGAATCTTTGTCTATTTTTGGGTCTAGACAAATAGACTCCGAAGATGGATGTCCTGTTTATTTGGGTGCCACCCAAACCAACAGAGGGTGTGTGGGCAATTATTTCGCTAGCTCCGGATTTTATTCCCCTGGCTTAGGATATTTAAACCCCAAGTTTTCTTCTTTAGAAAAAATGTCCTTGGGTGATGGGGGTGTTATTTATATTTTGTCTGGGGAAAACGAAGACCTTCTTTTCACCAGAAGGGTTTTAATGCGCCCTGGTCTATTCTCGTTGGAAGTTGAAGATATTGTTGGCCTTAAGGTGGGCTCTGAGCCTACGAATGTAGTTCCTTATGCAAGGATTTTAAGGGATGGGTACAGGCCCCCTGGTCGTTTTCTTGATTTTGACTCCTATACTTATTTAGGACCGGTGTTTTCTACTGAAAAGGATTCTTTTGGTAAGTTAGATTTTAGTGACCTTAATGAAAATGGCTTTGAAGAAGAGTCTTTAGGTGGGTGGTTAGCACTTGCGCAGCGGTATTTTGTGTCCTCTTGGGTCCCCCAACAAGACGAAAGGCACAAATACCAGGCCAGAAAGGTGTCCTCTGGTGCCTATTCTATTGCTCTTACAAGCCAAAACAGGCTTTTATTAGACACAGAGCCTGCTTCTTATAAAAACACCCTTTATGTTGGCCCCAAAATCTCTGATAACCTGAATCCATTGCACCCTGACCTGGGTCTGGTTGTTGATTATGGGTTTTTGTGGTGGCTTTCTGCGCCCATCCACAAACTAATGGCCTGGGGTTTTAGTTTTTTGGGTAATTGGGGGCTAGCTATTTTATTTGCAACTATAGTTTTAAAGGCTATTTTGTGGCCTCTTAGTGCTGCTGGTTATAGGTCGGCTGCAAGAATGCGAGCAGTGGCTCCTGAAATGTCTGAGTTGCAACAAAAATACGCAAACGATAAACAAAAGTTAGGCCAAGAAATGATGGCTTTTTATAAGAAAAAAGGAGTAAGCCCTTTGGGTGGTTGCCTTCCAATGTTATTACAAATGCCCTTTTTTCTTGCTTTTTATTGGGTTTTGCTTGATATGGTGGAGCTTAGACACGCTCCTTTTATGTTTTGGATAACCGACCTTTCTTCTTATGATCCATTCTTTGTTTTACCAATACTTAATGCGGGTCTTATGTATTATTCACAAAAAATGATGCCAGTTACACCCAGTAATGACCCAACCCAACAACAAATGCAAAGTGCCATGAAATTCATGCCGTTAATGATAGCGGCCATGTTTAGTATTTTTCCTGCTGGATTTGTTCTTTATTTTACTGTCCAGTCTCTCATTACAGTTATCCAACAGGCCTTGTCTTTTAGAAAAGCAGGAATTTCTTTAAAGTCTGTTTAGAGTCAGGGAGTTTTTGTGGAAGAAACTGTTGTTGCTCCTGCAACGCCCTCCGGCAGGGGAGGGGTTTCTATTGTTAGAATTTCTGGACCCGAGGCCTCTCTTATTGGGGTGAGTTTGTGTGGTGAGCTTCCCCAGCCATGGAGTTTTAAGCCTTGTTCGATTTTAAGTACGGGTGGTGGGGTTTTAGATTCTGGCCTTGTTGTTTTTTTTGCTGCCCCTAAATCCTATACAGGCGAAGATGTTGTTGAAATCCATTGTCATGGTAACCCTTTAATTGTCGACTCTATTGTGGCAGAAGTTGTTTCTTTGGGGGCGCGGATTGCGGAGCCCGGGGAGTTCACCAAGCGTGCCTTTTTAAATGACAAAATTGATCTTGCACAAGCCGAGTCTGTTGCTGATCTTATTGCCGCCCAAACTTCGTCTGCTTTGGTGGCTGCAAGTTCCTCTCTTTCTGGTGCCTTTTCTGCGCTTGTTAATAAAACCATAGATGGGGTTGTGGGTGTTCGTGTTGTGGTAGAGGCTTGTTTGGACTTTGCTGACGAGGAGTCGGTGTCTGTTTTTGATGAACAAAAGACTTTGGTTAGGAAGGGGCTTGTAGAGAGTTTGGGTGTTGTGGGTTCGTTGCTAGATGCTTCTCGCCTCGGCTCTAAGATGAGAGAGGGCCTTGGTGTTGTTCTTTTGGGTCCGCCGAATTGTGGTAAATCTACTTTATTAAATGCGCTGGCTAAAGAAGATGTGGCTATAGTTTCTGACGCCCCCGGGACAACAAGAGATCTCCTTAGGGTGGTTTTAGACTTGGGTGGACTGCCCGTTGAGTTTGTAGATACGGCTGGTTTACACGAAGACACTGAAGAGGCGGTTGAGGTGGAGGGAATGCGGCGTGCTGTTTCTGCTGTTGATGGCGCTGATTTGGTTGTTTTAATGAGTTGTGTTGATGAGGTTTTTGATCCACCCATTAATCCTGCCGCCAAGACTCTTCGTGTGTTTAATAAAATAGATGTTTTTCCTGATGCTGCCTCTTCTGGGTCTGCGGGAGTTTATATTTCTGCTTTAACGGGTGAGAACTTGGGTGGTTTTATTGAAGCGGTGTTTGCTTGCTTTGGTGTTGGCCCTGGAATAGAGGTTCCTGTTTTGGCCAGGAGAAGGCATTTGGGTTTTCTTGAGCAGGCACTTGCCTCTCTTGAGTCGTCTTTGTCTGTCTTAGACGGGGGTGGAGATTTGGTTTTGGTTGCGGAGGACTTAAAAGAGGCCCAGAATTTTTTGGGGTTTATAACAAGGCCTGTTACCTCAGACGAGCTCTTGGGAAATATTTTTTCTGAGTTCTGTATTGGTAAATAGTTGTGTATAACTGGGTCGTGGCTGTGGAATGTTTTTTCGTCTTTTTGTTTATTAAGGGGTTCGCAAGGTCAGTTAACACTTTTGTTTCATTTTGTTGTTGTATCTGTGCTCGGCTGGGGCCTTTTGTTTACCGTGCGCTCGGCGCGTTATCCACTGTTTTGCTGCCCCCTACAATAACAACTAAAATATATATATAAGATAATATATTTTATTAATTATAGTAAAGGGATGTGAATAACAAGAGTTTAATTGTGATAGGAGGCGGACATGCTGGGGCGGAGGCAGCAGCCGCCGCGGCGAGAATGGGCTGCGAGGTGATATTGGTGACTCACAAAACCAACTCCATAGGCCAGATGTCTTGCAACCCCGCAATAGGGGGTATAGGAAAAAGCCACCTTGCCAAAGAGGTCGATGCCTTAGGGGGGCTAATGGCCAAAGCGACTGATCTTTCTGGAATACACTACAGGGTACTAAACTCCACCAAAGGGCAGGCAGTAAGGGCAACAAGAGCCCAAACCGATCGAATCCTTTATAAAAAAGCAGTACAAGAACTAATAGAGCAAACTCCAGGCCTGGAAGTAAAAGAAGGCTCTGTAGAAGATTTAATTATAGAAAACAACAAAGTAAGGGGAGTTTGTTTAAAAGGTGGCGACAGGCTAAAGGGTGAGAGGGTTGTGTTAACGACGGGAACCTTTCTGGGCGGAATAATGCACACGGGGTTCGAACAAAAACCGGGGGGAAGGGCAGGAGACCCACCAAGCAACAAGCTAGCAAAAAAACTAAGAAAGCTTCCCTTTAGGTATGGAAGGCTAAAAACAGGCACACCACCAAGACTCGAAGGGAAAACCATAAACTGGAGAAAGCTAGAAAAACAGCCAGGAGACACACCCACCCCACACATGTCTTACCAAAAGGACCACAGAAAGAGACCCGAGCAAATAAACTGCCACATTACAAGGACCACCCCCGGAACTCACAAAATAATAAAAGACGCCTTCAGTAAATCCCCGCTTTACACCGGCGCCATAGAGGGCGCGGGCCCCAGATACTGTCCTTCCATAGAAGACAAAGTAGTAAGGTTCGCCGAACGAAACTCACACCAGATCTTTTTAGAACCAGAGGGGCTAAAAACAACAGAAATATACCCAAATGGAATTTCGACAAGCCTGCCCGCAGAAACACAAGAGTTGTTTGTGAGAACCATACCAGGACTAGAAGAAGTAGAAATAATTAAAACAGGGTATGCCATAGAGTATGATTACTTTGACCCAAGAGACTTAAAGCACACAATGGAAACAAAACACATAGAGGGTCTTTACTTCGCTGGCCAGATAAACGGCACAACAGGTTATGAGGAAGCGGCCGCGCAAGGGATAGTCGCAGGAATAAACGCAGCCCTAAGCCTAGCAGACCAAGACTCGTGGGTGCCGGGAAGGCACGAAGCGTATATGGGGGTTTTGGTAGACGATCTAGTAAGCCTGGGGACCAAAGAGCCCTATAGGATGTTTACCAGCAGAGCAGAGTTTAGGCTTATTCTAAGAGAAGACAACGCAGACACCCGGCTGATGCCAAAAGGCAGGGAGTTGGGGTTGATAGGCGAGGCCGCCTGGGAAGATTTTAGAGAAAGAACACAAAAAATAACCAAGGCCACCAAAGCACTTAAAGAAAAAACCATTAACCCCAAAACAAAAGAAGCAAAAAGAATAGAGGCGGTAACTGGAGAAGAGATAAAAAAAACAAAAACAGCACACGAATTACTAAAAAGGCCCCAAATAAACTACAAAGACCTTTTTACAGGCAGGCAAGACCTGACAAAAAACGAAACAGATAAGATAGAAGCGGAGGCTAAATACGAAGGCTATATAAAAAGACAAGGCAAGGAAATAGAAAAGCTACAAAGAAACGAAAACACACCCATACCGACTAAAATGGCCTTCAAAAAAATTACAGGACTTTCGAACGAAGTAAAACAAAAACTTGAGGAAGCCAGACCGGAAAGCATAGCCAGAGCAGCCAGGCTGCCGGGGGTGACCCCTGCCGCAATATCCCTTCTCTTGGTCCACTTAAAAAAAGAAGCAGCCGGGTAGGGGCGGAAGGTTGTTATAAAAAAACACGAAGACCAACTAATAAAGTTTAAAGAACTGCTTCTTGGATGGAACAAAACCCACAACCTTGTTTCACGAAAAACAACAACAAACATTAAAGAGCACATAGAGGACTCCCTTTTAGTGGCGCCCTTACTCAGAGAGAACGTTATAGACCTGGGAAGTGGCGGCGGCTTTCCTGGAATTCCTATAGCCATTACAAACCCCCAAAAAAAAGTTTATTTAGTGGAAAGAAAGCAAGCGAGGGCAGCCTTTCTGCTCAACACAATAAATCGGCTTGAGTTACAAAACACCAAGGTAATTAATATAGACTCCAGAGAGCTTAGGGCTCAGGAGTTCGGGGGGGTTCTTGATATTGTAGCCAAGGCTTTCGGGTCACCGAAGAACACCATTAAGGCCACAGAGGGGCTCTTAAAAACGCCCGGGACGCTCTTGAAGATAATGAAGACGAAACCAGCAGTAGGCCTAGAAGAAATACCCAAGAACTATACAGTAGAAAAAATAGAAGAAATTAACCTAAAAGGAAAAGACAAGGGGCGCATCTTGGTTACAATAAGAACCAGAGAGCCATGAGAACGATAGTAATAGCAAACCAAAAAGGGGGAGTGGGGAAAACAACCACAGCAGTAAACTTAGCGGCCTCTCTTGCGGCCATGCAGAGAAGGGTTTTGTTGGTAGATTTAGACCCACAAGCAAACGCAACCACAGGATCGGGAGTAAAACGACTCGAAGAGTCCGAAAACTCATCCTACCCCTCCTGGAAGCTGCACGAAACTAAAATAAAAAAATCAGAGACAGGTGGATATGATGTCTTGCCCTCGGGCCCAGCCCTAATAGCTAAAGAAGCTGAACTGAGGGGGGTGGAAGGAAGGGAGGTGCAGCTTAACAACCTATTAAGCCAACTAAACCACCAATATGACTACACAATAATAGACTGCCCACCAGCCTTAAATCTCCTAACCATAAATGGCCTAAGAGCAGCAGACAGCCTGCTTGTACCTATGCAATGTGAGTACTATGCCTTAGAAGGGCTGGCGGCCTTATTGCAAACCGTGGACCAGTTAAATGAAAGAACTGGCCACATTCTGGAGTTAGAGTCTATTGTTAGAACTATGTTTGATCCAAGAAACAAACTAACACAACAAGTTACTGACGAACTAACTACACATTTTCCCGATGTTTTGTTTTCCACTGTTATTCCCCGCAATGTTAGGTTGGCGGAGGCCCCTAGTTTTGGCAAACCAGCTCTAAAACACGAGCCCAACGCAAAAGGAACTTTGGCCTACCTAGCTTTAGCCGGAGAGCTTATAGACAGGATGGAAGACACGGGGGTGGTAGCCGCAAATGAATGAAGAAAAAAAATCCTTAGGTAGGGGGCTGGACTCGCTTTTAGGCGAGAAGGCAGAGAGGTCTACACAAGGGGTGTTGGAGGTGCCGCTTGAGGACTTGGTTCCTGGACAGTACCAGCCAAGGAATAAAATGCATAAAGATACCTTGGACGAGCTGTCAAAAAGCATAAAATCCCAAGGTGTGTTGCAGCCTATTCTTGCTAGAAAAAAAGCTTCAAAAGGATACGAGATTGTTGTAGGGGAGAGAAGGTGGAGGGCGGCCCAACTAGCTGGACTTAAAACAATACCCACCATAATCAAAGAGCTTAATAATGATGAATCAGCCAAAATAGCTCTAATCGAAAACTTACAAAGAGAAGACTTAAATGCAATGGATCAGGCCAAGGGTCTAAAAAGATTACAAATCGAATTTAATCTCTCACAGCAAGACCTTGCCACTTCAGTAGGAAAATCTAGATCGACTGTAACAAACCTTCTGAGGCTTACCAACCTAAGTTCCTTCATCCAAGGGTTGCTTGAAAACGGAAAAATAGAAATGGGACACGCTCGTGCTTTATTGGCAGCAGAAGAGGGAACCCAAGACTCTTTGGCCGGGGAGGTGGTTTCAAAAAACCTAAGCGTAAGAGAGGTGGAAGGGCTGGTGTCTGGTAAAAGTAAGCCACAAGGGCAAAAAAGAGCCCAAAGAAAAAAGGACCCCAACACCATAAAGCTAGAAAAAGAAATTTCAGAGACCTTGGGGGCAAGGGTGGATATCAGCCATAATAAAAAAGGGTCAGGCAAGCTGATAATAAACTTCAAAAATCTTGAGCAGCTTCAAGGGATACTAAATAAAATTAAGTAACCAAAAAAACATATTAGTCCTTGGACAGGAAGCCTTAGGTATTTATAATTGCGGCGGCCGAGGCGCTTGATGGCAGAAAAAGAACTAAACTCAGACGACTTCATTAAACACCACCTCCAAAACTTAACTTTTGGGCAATGCTCTGATGGAAAGTGGAGGTTTGCTGACGGCCACATAAACATTGGTGCAGATCAAAAAGCACACCAAGAGGTAAAAGAATACACCTGCAACCCAAAAGAAATGGGGTTTAACGCGATTCACATAGACACCATGGTCATGTCTCTGTTATTGGGCGGGCTGTTTTGTTTTCTATTTTGGTCGGTGGCAAGGAAAGCCTCAGTGACAGACCCCAGCAAACTACAGAACGCCGTAGAATATGCCTTTGATTTTGTAAGAACCGGAGTAAGCGACATTTTTGTGCCGAAGGGAAATAAGATTATAGGTCCGCTCGCCCTTACTTCAATCGCCTGGGTGCTTCTAATGAACCTTATGGACTTATTGCCTGTTGACCTTATACCGTGGATAGCAAATGGCTTTCAATCTTCTACAGAGTACGGGTGGGTTCATTATTTTAAGGTACTGCCAGTGGCAGACATAAATGCCCCTGCAGGAATGGCTTTGGGGGTGGCAGTACTAATTCATTACTACAGCATTAAAGAAAAGGGTGTTGGGGGTTTTATATCAGAATTAACCCTACAGCCGCTTGGAAAGTGGGCAATACCTTTCAATATGATAGTGGAAATACCCGGCTTTTATGCCAAACAAGCCGCACTTGCCCTTAGGTTATATGGAAACCTTTTTGCAGGAGAGATGATTTTTATATTGATTGCTTGTTTGTATATTTACTCGGGAGAGTTGTTTCAGGCAGGCATTCTTTCCCAATCAATAATGTGGGGAATAGTGGGAATACTCCTACAAATTCTTTGGGCTGTATTCCATATATTAATAATAGCGCTACAAGCGTATGTATTTATGATTTTAACAGTTGTGTTTTTGAATCAAGCACACGAAACTCATCATTAACTATCAGGAGAAAAAATGGAAGATTCATTACTTAAAATAGCCGGAGCGATAATGGTCGGCATGGGAGCCATAGGTGGCGCCATTGGAGTAGGAGTGGCTGCCTCCAAATACCTAGAGGGTATAGCAAGGCAACCAGAACTACAGGGGTATCTGTTGGGTCAGTTTTTTATAATGATGGCCCTAGTAGATGCTCTACCTATCATTTCATTGGCATTTGGTTTAATACAACTTTTTGGCTAGATGAATTTTAATTTCACATTAGTCGGCCAGTTACTGGCATTTATATTGTTTGTGTGGTTCTGCATGAAATATGTGTGGCCACCAATGCTAAAAATTCTCGAAGAAAGAGAAAAGGAAATTGCTGACGGCTTAAATGCCGCAAGCGAAGGACGCAGAGAACTAGAAGAGGCTAATGCAAGAAAAGAAGAGATTCTGGGAGAGGCAAAAAAGGAAGCAGCCGACTTGGTTGGTCAAGCTAACCAAAGGGCCAATCAATTGGTAGAAGAGGCCAAGACAAGTGCTCAAGAAGAAGCAGAAAAAATAAAAGTTTCAGCCCAGAATGACATCGAGCAAAGTGCCAAGAGGGCCAGAGAGGAGTTAAGGTCAGAAGTGGCAACACTGGCAGTCGCAGGGGCAGAGAAAATATTAAATTCAGAGATTGATGAGAAGAAAAACTCCGAATTGATAGATGAGTTAACCAAGGAGTTGTAAAGTTGAGCTCAGAAACACAAGCAAGACCCTACGCGCAAGCCATTTTTGAGCACTCAGAAGAGTGGACAGAAGACCTAAGGCAGGTTGTTGCTGTTATCAAACAGCCAAATGTTGCTAAGCTTATAGACTCTCCAAAGCTGGCTTATAGGGAGAAGGCCGAAGCCTTTATCGGGCTATTTAAGGGCGAGATACAAAAAAAGACAAACAATTTCTTGAGGGTTTTAGGAGAGGCAAAGAGGCTGTCACTTCTTCCAGAGATACTCAGCGAATACCAAAAACTCGTGGCCAAAAAAAATAAACTAAATGATGTCTTAATCACTTCAGCCTTTGAATTAAGTGAAGCACAAGCAGAACAAATAGAAGGCCTTTTAAAAGAAAGATACGGGAAAAATCTTTCCACCAGAGTGGAGATTAACAAGAATTTAATCGGTGGCTTAACAATCAAGAGCGGAGATGAGGTTATTGATCTCAGCACGAAAGGCAAGCTGCTTAAATTAAAAAAACAAATAAGTTAAAAAATTATGGAAGAACTAAACCCCTCAGAAATTAGTCAAGTTATTAAAGAAAAAATAGATGCTCTGGACACATCTGCCACCCCCAGTAATGAGGGAACTATAGTGTATTTGGCAGACGGGATAGCCAGAATCCATGGGCTTGCTGAAGTTATGAATGGAGAGTTGATAGAGTTTGACGGAGGTGTCATGGGGATGGCACTAAACTTGGAGAGAGATTCAGTTGGTGTGGTTGTTTTAGGAGATTACAAGCTTTTGGCTGAAGGCGGTTCGGCAAAGTGCACAGGAAGAATCCTCGAAGTTCCTGTCGGAGAAGAGTTATTGGGCAGGGTAGTTGATGCGTTAGGCAACCCGGTTGATGGCAAAGGAAAGATTGAAACTAAAGAAACATCGCCTGTAGAAAAGGTAGCGCCCGGAGTAATCTCTAGAAAGTCTGTAGACCAGCCAGTCCAACTAGGTATAAAGGCCATAGACAGCATGGTGCCATTAGGAAGGGGGCAAAGAGAGTTAATCATTGGGGACAGGCAGACAGGAAAGACGGCGATAGGAATCGATGCAATCATAAATCAAAGAGACACCAGCATAAGGTGTATATATGTAGCGGTGGGTCAAAAACAGTCCACTATAGCGGCAGTTGTTAGAAAGTTAGAACAGAACGGAGCAATGGAAAACACGATTGTGGTAGCGGCAGCGGCTGCAGACCCAGCACCAATGCAGTACATAGCGCCCTTCTCAGCCTGTTCGATGGGAGAGTACTTTAGAGACAGGGGCGAAGACGCCTTGATTGTATACGATGATTTGTCTAAACAAGCGGTGGCTTACAGGCAGATGTCCCTTTTATTAAGAAGACCACCAGGCAGAGAGGCTTATCCAGGGGATGTATTTTATTTACACTCTAGGCTGTTAGAAAGAGCGGCTAGGGTCAATGAAGAATACGTTGCTGACTTTACTGGAGGGAAAGTAAAAGGTAAAACGGGCTCATTAACAGCTCTCCCAATAGTTGAAACTCAAGCAGGAGACATATCTGCTTTCGTTCCTACAAATGTAATTTCTATAACTGATGGACAGATTTTTTTAGAAGACTCATTGTTTAAATCTGGACTAAAACCAGCTATGGACCCAGGCATTTCAGTTTCTAGGGTTGGGGGTGCAGCACAGGTACCAATAATCAAAAAACTTGGAGGAGGAATTAAAACTGCGCTAGCACAGTATCTTTGAAAGCTCTCTTCTTTCTTTTATGGATTCTGAGTATGAAGATTTAATGAAAGACATAACTGAATCGGGCAAATACGACGACGAAACTGAAAAATCTTTCAAGGAAGCCCTGGATAAATTTGTAAAAACCCAATCCTGGTAAGGAAATTGTTAGAACATGCCCAACACTAAAGAAATCAGAAGTCAGATATCGAGCATTAGCAACACTCAAAAAATAACGAGTGCCATGGAGAAGGTTGCTGCCAGTAAGATGAAAAAAACCCAAGACAGGATGGAAAGAGGACGGCCTTACAGAAATAGAATGTTAGAGGTAATTGGGCACCTGGCTAATGGTCAGCCAGAATATAAGCCTACTTACATGGTTGAAAGAGAGCCAAAAAATATAGCAATAATTGTTATTACCTCGGACAAAGGCCTTTGTGGAGGCCTTAATGCAAATCTTCTAAGGGAGGTTACTGGCTTTGCTAAAAACGAATCAGAACAAGGAAGAGACATAAGCTTTTCTTTGATAGGCACTAAAGCAAGAGCGTTTTTTAGATCCTATGGCGGCAACGTGATGTCTGCCACTGAGAAATTAGGAGATGACCCATCCATAGAGCAATTGGTTGGTTCTATGAAATTGTTGCTTGATTCGTTTAGCGAAGGAAATGTAGACAGGGTTTATTTGGCAAGTAACAGGTTTGAAAACACCATGACTCAGAGCCCAGAAATTAAACAACTTCTCCCCTTACAAAAATTAGAGCAACCAGAAGAAACAGCACTTTGGGATTATATTTACGAACCAGATGACTCGAGGGGTTTATTGGACGGACTCATGGAAAGATACATAGAGTCATTGGTTTATCAGGCAGTTGTAGAAAATATAGCCTGTGAACAGGCAGCAAAGATGGTTGCCATGAAAAGCGCCACAGATAATGCAGGCGAATTGATCGACGAACTTCAGCTTGTTTATAACAATGCCAGACAGGCGGCTATAACTCAGGAAATTTCTGAAATAGTAGCTGGCGCAGAGGCACTTTAATAATTGGATGTAAATTATGAGTAATGGAACAGTAACACAAATAATTGGGGCAGTAATTGACGTTGAATTTCCCAAAGAAAATCTACCCAAAGTGTATGACGCACTCACCGTAGATGAAACGGGTTTGGTTCTGGAAGTACAACAGCAGCTAGGCGATGGAGTTGTGAGGACCATCGCAATGGGCGCCTCTGAGGGACTAAAAAGAGGAGTCTCTGTAAGCAATACAAAACAAGCGATAGCCGTGCCCGTGGGAGAGGGCACCTTAGGCAGGATCATGAATGTGCTCGGAGAGCCAATTGACGAAAAGGGAAAAATTGATTCGGACGAAACCATGCCAATTCACAGAAAAGCACCCTCTTATGAAGATCAAGCAGACTCGTCTGAACTGCTGGAAACAGGAATTAAAGTCATAGACTTAATCTGCCCCTTTGCAAAAGGAGGCAAGGTGGGCCTGTTTGGCGGTGCCGGTGTGGGGAAAACTGTAAACATGCAGGAACTTATTAGAAATATAGCCTATGAGCACAGTGGATTTTCTGTCTTTGCTGGCGTTGGAGAGAGAACAAGAGAAGGGAATGACATGTACCACGAGATGATTGAGGGGGGTGTTTTGGATAAGGTGGCCTTGGTATATGGTCAAATGAATGAGCCTCCAGGCAATAGGCTGAGAGTTGGCTTGTCTGGCCTAACAATGGCAGAGAAATTTAGAGACGACGGAAAGGACGTTCTTCTTTTTATAGACAATATCTATCGTTATACATTGGCTGGCGTGGAGTGTTCCGCGCTTTTAGGAAGGATGCCTTCAGCGGTAGGCTATCAGCCGACCCTGGCTGAGGAGATGGGAGTTCTGCAGGAAAGAATTACATCGACAAAAGCCGGTTCCATTACCTCGGTTCAAGCAATCTATGTACCCGCAGATGATTTAACTGACCCTTCACCAGCGACAACTTTTGCCCACTTAGATGCAAACGTTGTTCTTTCGAGGCAGATTGCTTCATTGGGCATATATCCTGCTGTGGACCCCTTGGACTCTAACAGCAGACAACTGGAACCCAGCGTAGTCGGACAAGAACACTACGACGTAGCTAGCTCTGTCCAGAAGATCTTGAATAGATATAAAGAGCTGAAGGACATCATAGCTATTTTGGGCATGGATGAACTGTCAGAAGAAGACAAGCTAATAGTTTCAAGGGCTAGAAAAATTGAGAGGTTTTTATCTCAGCCCTTCTTTGTGGCCGAGGTTTTTACCAACACCCCAGGAAAATACGTTTCATTGGCAGAAACAATTAGAGGCTTTAAGGGAATCATAGAAGGAGAATACGATGAATTTCCTGAACAGGCTTTTTTAAATGTGGGCGGCATAGATGAAGTAGCGGAGAAAGCCAAAGAGCTATAGATAAATGTCTTTAATTCAGTGCAACATAGTTAGTCCAGAAGGAGAGTTGTTTTCAGGCGAAGTTGAGATGCTGACAGCCGATGGTGGCTCGGGAGAAATTGCAATAACTCCCAGGCATGCTCCTCTTTTAACCAACCTCAAACCAGGCCCAGTCAAATTAGTGCTTGAGGGAGGAGAAGAGGAGGTTTTCTTTGCTTCGGGGGGCTTCTTAGAGGTTCAACCTGGAGTTATTACCCTTCTAACAGATGTCGCAGAAAGGGCCGATGATATTGATGAAGCAGAGGCTGAAAGGGCAAAGGAATTAGCAGAGCGCGAGTTGGAAGATCAAAAGTCTGAGCTTGACTATTCTTTGGCTACTGCCCAGCTAGCCGAAGCAGCGGCAAGACTAAAATCCTTGCAGAAACTACGCAAGAAGTAGTTTAATAGCGCCCCTTTTATTTGCGAGGGGGCTTCTTTTAAGTTAAAAAGTTCTAATGAATACTGATTTTGTTGTATTAGCGGCCGGTGAGGGCAAAAGAATGTTAGGGACTGCCCCTAAGGTTTTGTTGCCAGTAGCAGGCAAACCAATGGCACAGCATGCCTTAGATACTATTTCAGAAATAGAGAAATCTCGAACTATTTTAGTCTTGGGCAATCAGGCTAAAGAAGTTAAAAGAGTATTAAACACTAGCAGGAGCACTAAATTTGTAACACAAAGAAAGCAGCTAGGAACAGCTCATGCTGTAAAAATGGCGCTCCCTAAATTAAGGCCTGGCTCAATAATGGTGGTTCTCTGTGGAGATGTTCCTTTGGTGGAGAGCAAGTCCTTAAAGAAGCTTATTAAATCAGCAGAAAGAGGATCCTTGGCAATACTTACCTTCATAAAAGAGAGGCCTCAAGGCTATGGAAGAATAGTTAGGGGGTCAAGAAACCAAGTTCAGGCAATAATAGAAGAAAAAGACGCAACCAAACAACAAAAAGAAATACAAGAGGTTAATTCTGGCATCTTGGCAATAAAATCCTCCCTGGCAAAGAAACTTATACAAGAAATAAAGAATAAGAATGCATCTCGAGAATATTATTTAACAGACATTGTAGAACTGGCAAAAAATTCTGGAGTAAAAGTACAGCCACTTCTTTTGGATGATTCTGATGAGGCCTTGGGCGCAAACAGCCCCCTTGAACTGCAGGAGCTTGAGCGAGCTTGCCAAAGGCTCTCAGCAAAAAGGCTGGTAAATTCCGGAGTAAATATTGCCGATGTGAACAGATTGGATATCAGGGGGCCATTTTCTGCTAGCAAGGGATCCTTCATAGACGTAAATAATGTCTTTGAAGGCAAAGTGGAAATAGGAAAGAACACAAAAATTGGGCCAAACTGCTATATAAAAAACTCTATCATTGGAGATCGGGTCATTATTGAAGCCAATACTGTAATTGAAGATTCAATTGTAGGAGATCTTTGTAAATTAGGACCCTTTGCTCGGATAAGGGGAGGCACTGAAATAGAAGGCCGGGCAGAATTAGGGAATTTTGTAGAAGCCAACCGCTCCAAGATTGGCAAGTCATCTAAGGCCAAGCACTTAACTTATCTAGGGGACAGCAACTTAGGCACAAAAGTAAATGTAGGGGCAGGAACTATTACCTGTAATTATGATGGAAAAAATAAACATAAAACCAAATTAGAAGAGGGTGCATTCATCGGCTCTAACTCCTCTTTGGTGGCTCCAGTAAAAGTAGGAAAGGAAGCTTATACCGGTGCCGGTTCTGTCATCACAAAAAATGTACCCCCGGGAAATCTTGCCATCGGAAGATCAAAGCAGTCTAATATCAAAAGAAAAAAATAATGTGTGGGATAGTAGGAATAGCTTCAGAAGGTCAAGTAACTGAAAAGTTGATTAATGGCTTATTAAGGCAAGAGTATCGAGGTTACGATTCTTCAGGACTTGCGGTGTTTGGCAAGGACGCTAATCAAGTTCAAGTCATTAAAAGAGCAGGGAAGGTTTCAGAGCTACAAAACGCCATAGACGATACGCCGATGATTGGAAATACAGGTATAGCTCATACTAGATGGGCAACACACGGCACCCCTACAGAGGCAAACGCCCACCCACACCATTCAAGAGGAGAGGTTTTTGTTGTTCATAATGGAATAATTGAGAATCATCAAGAATTAAAAACCACCCTTAAAGCTTTGGGTTACGTGTTTGAGTCTGAAACTGATACTGAGGTTGTCGCCCACTTAATTCATGCCAAACGAGAAACTACTGATACTTTGGCTGAAGCCGTGAAGGTAGCGGTGAAAGAGCTTGAGGGAGCTTATGGTCTGGTTGCAATCCACATTAATGACCCGCAAGTTGTGGTAGCCGCAAGAAAAGGAAGTCCTTTAGTTTTGGGCATGGGATCAAGTGAAAATCTTGTTGCCTCTGACCAATTGGCGATTGCAGATTATGCAGAAAAGTTTATTTTTTTAGAAGAAGGAGACACCGCAGAAGTAACCCCCTCAGGAGCTAAGTTGTGGGATGTAAGCGATCAAGAAGTCAAAAGACCAGTGGTCGTCGAAAAAACACTTGGCGAGACCATAGAGAAAGGTGAATACCGCCACTTCATGTTGAAAGAAATATTTGAACAACCAGAAAAAATTAAGGCATTACTTGAAGGTCAGTTAACAGACGGGGGAGTTCAACAGGAAATATTTGGGCCCACAGCACCGGAAGTCTTTGAAAAAGTTGAGGCAGTTCAAATCGTGGCGTGCGGCACTAGTTACCATGCCGGTTTGGTAGCTCGACACTGGCTGGAAGGATTAGCGGGGTTGCCTTGTAGTGTAGAGGTAGCCAGCGAATTCAGGTACAGAAATAAAGTCGTGGCCCCTAACACACTCTTCGTTAGTATTTCGCAATCTGGTGAGACTGCCGACACTCTGGCCTGCTTGAGGTTTTCAAAGGATTCAGGGTACCTAGCCAGACTTGGTATATGCAATGTCCCAACAAGTTCACTAGCACGAGAATCAGATCTAGTGTATTTAACAAAGGCAGGCCCAGAAATTGGGGTGGCTTCCACCAAGGCCTTTACCACTCAATTGATGGGCTTATTGATGCTCACCTTGGTGTTGGGAAGAAGCCATGGCCTCTCTGCAGTAGCTGAGAACAGAATCAACGAATCTATAAGGGCACTCCCTGAATCTTTGGATGCCGTTATGGCATTAGAGCCGTCAGTCATTAAGATGGCAGAAGAGTTTGACGATAAGGAACATGCTTTATTTTTAGGTCGAGGTATCCACTACCCTATTGCCATGGAGGGCGCATTAAAGCTGAAAGAAATTTCTTATATTCATGCTGAAGCCTACCCGGCAGGGGAGTTAAAGCACGGGCCTTTGGCTTTAATAGATTCTGAGATGCCAGTGATAGCTGTTGCTCCAAACGATGATTTGCTAGAAAAAGTGAAGTCGAACCTTCAGGAAGTGAAGGCAAGAGGGGGAGAGCTTTATGTATTTGGGCACTCGCACGAGAGCCATGAAGACACCATAACTCAATTTATTGAGCTACCCGAAATTCCTGAGCTTATAGCACCGATCATTTACACCATACCCCTGCAACTGCTTGCGTATCATGTAGCTATACTCAAAGGGACCGATATAGATCAGCCAAGGAATTTAGCTAAGTCCGTTACTGTCGAGTAAGTTCAAACAGAGAATTAAAAAAGGATAAAAATAATGAATATGAAAGAAGCAGTCATTTCAGTTTTAACA
The DNA here is from genome assembly GCA_001628005.1 of SAR86 cluster bacterium REDSEA-S09_B4. Taxonomy (GTDB): domain Bacteria; phylum Pseudomonadota; class Gammaproteobacteria; order Magnimaribacterales; family Magnimaribacteraceae; genus AEGEAN-183. The sequence goes on along the minus strand of LUQU01000043.1, from coordinate 430 downwards.
AATTGGAAAAATTTTAGTGGCAGAGCATGTAGGAGTGAGTTTTGGTATTTCATTCTTGCATATAATTTGTTCTCTATTTTTATAGCAATAGTTGAAGTTAATATTGGTCTAGTCGAAGCAGATAACATTTTTTATGTATGGACTGGATCAGAAATAGGGGCGCTAAGTACATTATTTCTTATTTTTATCTTAATACCATACACCTCAGTAACCTCAAGACGTCTTCAAGACAGAGGTATATCCGGGTGGTGGCAGTTGTCCTATTTCACCATTATTGGCATTTTTATTATCTTGATATTGTGCATGCTTCCAGCAAAAGAGGATGAAAACAAGTGGGGAAGGAACCCTCTTTTGGAACAATAAAAATGGAAGATAAATACATTAGGTTTTATCAAAATTTTCATAAAGCATTTGGTGGAAAATCTAATTC
>LUQU01000042.1 GCA_001628005.1 SAR86 cluster bacterium REDSEA-S09_B4 | reverse complement strand
TTAAGGAAAGGCACCGCTTTGTCTAAGAACGTTGGTTCTCTTACTGGTTTGCCTAATTCATCTCTTATTAATTTACCTTTTTCGTCTCTTTTGTATCCTTCTTCTTCCGGCTTGTATCCACCTTCCATTTGTTTAGTTTCTTTGTTGTAGGTCTCAGGAAAGAATTCTTTATCTTTCCAGTCATCAACAACATCTTTAAGTTCATCCTTTGGATAAACAAAGTCTTCATCAAGAACATAGCCTGTTGTCTTATTGCTTTTTTGTTCAGCAACATTTTCTAACGTTTTAACTTTTCTTTCGAATCTAGGTTCGGAAAAATTAATTGGTGTAAATTCTCCGTCGAGAAGGTTATTAATTAATTTATTATTCATACCACCTTCTCTAAGAATTTCTTTTACATCATCTTCATCAAGATCTAACATCATTAAATCTTTTAGTTTGATATAAAAATCTCTTTGAATATTAAATGCTTTTTCTTGCATTGCATTAAACTCATCAACCATTACAGAAGGTGGACGATCCATATAACCTTTTGCCTTATAAAATTTACTAGTTTCATCCGCATCTCTGTTTAGACGATTTGCCTGAGAAGCTAGCCAGCTTAAATCTTTTTTAGCATCAATTCTTATGATTCTAGTTCCTGTAAGTAAGGCTAGAAGTTCATCTTGCCATTTCATAGGAAGACCTGCTCCAGATACATCGCCTTTAAATCCTCCGTAAAGTTTAGCTCCGCTTGCTGTGATACCTGGATTCGCTCCTTTTAAAATATGAACAAGCGACTTGTTAAATTTATCTCCCAATTCATCTGCATCAGTATAAATTCTTGCGCCTTCTCCTGTTTTACCTCCACGGCCACCAATTAAAAAGTTACCACTGACCACATCTAAAACTCTTTCACCACCAATGGCTGGTGAAACGAAAGGTTCTAAAAGTTCCATTAGTGGACCCTCAGGATCAAACATTTGAGACATAACATAATCATCTATATCTTGTGGCGCTATGTTTTGTTTAGCAGCCATAGATAATGCTGCTTCAATAGGTCTTTCTAAAACATCGTAAGGGCTGAAGTATGAGAAGTTGATCGCTGCTGATTCTCCGTTCTCCCATCCTGTAACTGCATAAAGTTGTGAGTTTTTATCCCAAGGCGCCGCGATAGAACGCTTATAAGCATCCCATTGTTCTTTTGTAGATCCTGTTAGATTGTAAGAAATTGCTGCCAAGCTTGTACCTAAACCATAAGTTGCTAAAAATGCTCCCATTAATTGTTTGTAACCCATCTGTCGTAGCACTGGATTGTCTGATGCAATATGTCTTAAAGACATAGCAACAGACGTGACACCGGTTCTTAACATTTCCGATGGAAACGATACGAAGTTTCCGAAGAAAGGTATTTTTCTAAGTTCTTGAACTACGGGTGGTACTTTACTGTAAGTTGGATAAGTATTTCTTAAAGCGAAAGCGGCTGCTTCATCTAAAGCATCGTCATAGCTTTTAGTAGCGCCTGATATTAATTCTTTTCTATCAAACCTACCTGCGTGCAATCTAAACCAGTCTTCAACGTCTTTAATACTTTTTAAAGCAGATCTTAAATCTGATTTATAGAATTCATATCCGTATTGTTTCCAAAGATTGTCTCCCCCTGCATAAAGTCTTGCTACTTTTTCTGTAGGTAGGTTTTTTACTAAACGCTCAAAGATTTCATCTTCTGTGTTAATTTTTCCATCTCTAAGGTTTTTCAGTACCGCTCTTAATTCACTAGCTACAACGTTCTCATCCCAAACTCCAAGACGGACAAGTTTTTCTACGTATTCATTAAAGGCTACATCATCAATGGGTTGATATTTACCTGCTTTAAAAATATCTCTTATAACCATTCTAAAAGAATCACCTACATTAGCTGCATGGCCCAGGTGCCCATTATATAAAGCAAAGAAAGAAGCAGAAGTTACATTACGAACTTGTGTCTGTGGTGAGTAAAGTGTCTTACCCATTTGAACACCTACTTTAAACTGTAGCATTTGTCTCCAAACTGCTGCTGATGTTAAACGATCCAGAACATTTCCAGCTCCTTGAAACATTTGAACGAGTTCAGGTGATGTGTATAAATTTTCGATGGTGCTATTCAAAGCTCCAGTTCTTTTTATTTTTCCTATTTGTTGTGCTCCTATATAGGTATTTCTTGCTGCTTCAGGAGATGTGAATAACCAACCATTCTTTAATCCTATGGCTGCGATTCGATCAAAACCTGCCTTTTGTGCCGTCGATGCCGTGGCATCGGTCACAGTTGAAAGCACTTGAGCTCTCAAATCTTTTTGTTGGCCCATCAATTTTTTAATAACATCAGGAAGTTCTTCTCCTGTTTTTAAAAATTGATATTTGTCTTGTCTTAAAAGCTTGGTTCCTATTTCTTGAAGTTGTGTTACTGGATTCTTACCTGGTGTTCTACCTACATGTAAAATGTCATCAACAATTCGATCTGCATATCGTTCGTAAGCTTTAAGTTCTTTGAATCCTGGAAACCCTTTAATTGCAGCTTCTCTTAAATCTTTATTTTTTCTTACTACATTATTAAGAATCCAATTTTTTGCATTCTCCCTGATAGCTTTATCTGGAAGGTACTTAGGATTAGTAAACGTTGCAAAAGAACGCACTAGGTAATTATCTAATTTTCCTGTCAGTGTTTTTCTTAAGTCTGCAGTAATTTCATTTCTTGAATTTTTAGGTAAGTTCTTACCAAAGTCTGTTAGTATTTTATTTAAAACTTGTCTTAAATCAAAAGCTTCACTTCTAAGTTCTTTAGGAAGAGCCGATAGTTTCTTCGCTCCTTGTAGATAATCAACGGTATCATCTAATACCATTCTCTCATAAGCTTTAGAAGATCCTGTTTTATTATGTCTTGTTTCGTAGGCTTTAGCTAGTTTGTAGGCTCTTTTTTCTATGCCTTCCATAAGCTTATCAAGTCTTCTTGCTCTACCTTTAACATAAAGCATAACTTTTTCGCCTACACCTTCAATATCTTTTGGTGCTTTTCCAAAGGATCTAAACCAGGATAAAAAATTATCTAGTTTCTTAACTCTTCGATCATATTTATTGGGACTGGTAACGGAAAACATTCTCCATTGTTCAAAAGGAGGAAGTTGTCTAAAGGGTAGTTTACCAATAAGCATCGGAGAAATCATTCGTCTTAATGCAAAATCAGTTGAACCGCTAATTGCTTTGGCAACAGCTGGGCCTAAGGTTGGATCTTTAGACATGAGCCAGCTCGCTGGTCTCATCGTTAAATTATTAATTCCCTTGAAACCATAACGTAGGGCTGTTCCACCAATAGGTCTGCCTACGCCTTTATAAGTAAGTTGTGCTCCTTTACCTACTAATGGAAATAGTCCTCCGACTGTTGCACCTTCTGCTCCGAATCTTACTTTGTTTCTAAATACGACTGCAGCTTTTTTTCTACCTGTTAAACCTTCTGTAGATTCTGGCGTGAATAATAAAGGATCAACCCTTCTTCCTTCTTTAGATGCAATAAAATCTGTAGCGCCAACCACCGCTGCTCCTTCAACAACTCTTTGAGCTATCTTGGATGCCTTGCTGGTTCCCATTTTGGTTACCGCATCTTTAACAACTTGAAGTTTCTTGGCTCTGTTTGTAATTTTAGTAATGAAAGGTAGCGGTGCACCATAGGTAACAAGTAGAGCTGCTAGATCTCCTCTCCAGGTTTCTGGTTCATCAGGCTTTTGCTTATCCATCATTTTTTGAAAGTCGGATATAAAATCTGTATTGGCCACCGCATCCGTACCCATGAATAATAATTCACCAAGACTGGTTAAAAGATCATGTTGTCCAGTTTCAATTCCTTTAGCTATTTCATCAAAGCCCTCGACGTAATCTCGTTCCTTTGCTTTTTTTCTAAA
>LUQU01000041.1 GCA_001628005.1 SAR86 cluster bacterium REDSEA-S09_B4 | reverse complement strand
GATGTAACTTCCGTAATGGCAGTAGCAAAAACAATGAATAAGAAATTCTTGGAGAAATAAGAATGAAATTTCGAGAAATAATTGGTAGTGTATTTTTACTTTTGATGATGTACGCAATCATGGTTATAATGTTTTCAATGGGGGGCACGCCGTTTTATGGATAGCATTATTATAGAAGATATGGTTAAGCGTGAGATAGAAAAAGACGTTTTGACTGGTGAGATTTATCAATTGAAAGATGAAGAATTAGAACAGGTGATATGGATAATGGTTAAGTCTGGAAGTGATTATATAGCTTATGCTTAAAAGATACGAGAAAGAGCTTGTTTCAGACACAGAACTATTAGAGTTAATGTTGACTCCCCGACTGCAAAAGGTAAAAGTTGACAAGTTACTTGATAAGTTATTTGTAGAACTGGCCAAAAAAATTAAAAAAAGTGAAAATAAAGCTTGACATTGGTGCAAATATATTGTATATTACCAGTAGAAGATGATTAGTAACAAACAAAAAAGGAAATCGTAAATGAAGAAAAAAATAGTTGTCAAAATCGAGAAATCAGGCAATAGATTTAATGCCTGGGATATCGATGGCAACAAGTTGACTTCTGAGATTGGAACTTCAACTCGGAAATCGGCTTTTAACGCTGGAATGGCGTTGGAACAGAGAACTGGTAAGGGCGGTAGAACTTACTGGTGGAAAGTCCCAATGTCTGAATTTGAAAATACCAGCAAGACTGTCATTGATACAGCTTCGATTGATGTACCTGAGGAACATGCTGAAATGTTGAATTTCATTCATGGTTCGTACAGATTGAAGCCTAAGGGACTGGTGATGAAGGAATTAAAGTGGAAATACTTAATTCGGTCAGCAGTTCGTGGAAAGAATATTCTAATGACCGGCCCCGCCGGAAGTGGTAAAACCATGGCGGCTAAGTCATTAGTTAATTCGTTGGATAGACCGGATTTTTATTTTAATCTCGGAGCCACTCAGGATCCTCGGTCAACTTTGATTGGGAATACTCACTTTGATAAAAAGAAAGGAACTTATTTTTCTAAGTCACTTTTTGTCACGGCGATTACGACTCCTAACTCAGTTATTCTTTTGGATGAATTGAGTAGGGCTCATCCCGACGCATGGAACATTCTAATGACTGTTCTTGATGAAGGTCAGAGATATTTAAGGTTGGATGAATCAGATGGTTCAGAAACTGTAAGTGTCGCAGAAGGAGTTACTTTTGTAGCGACGGCTAACATCGGGAATGAATACACTTCTACCAGAGTTATGGATAAAGCTCTGATGGACAGGTTCATTGTTGTTGAGATGGATGTTCTAAACTCTGAAGAGGAACTTGGACTTCTTGAATATATGTTTCCTCACGTTGATGTTGAACCTCTGAAAGCAGTTTCAGAAATTGCACACTTAACGAGAGTTGAATCCAAATCAGAAACCGGTAGGATTACATCAGCAGTTTCAACGAGAACTTCTGTTGAAATGGCTGGTCTAATGTATGATGGATTTGGATTGGATGAGGCGGCAGAAGTGACCATTTACCCTCAGTATTCTGAAGATGGTGGGTTAGATTCTGAAAGGACTTACATTAAACAGCTTGTTCAGAAGTATGTAAGTGATGGAAGTTCTGATGACTTGTTCAATGAAGGTGAAATTGAAGAGGCAAATATGAAAGGTGATTCATAATGAATGGAAAAATCAAAATGAAAAGTGGAGTTAATGTTAGCTCCACTTTACCTGTTGTAGTATTGCAAGCATATCTGGACGCGATAACTAAGTCGATGAGACGAGGTGTTATTCCAGTTGCAATATTTGATAGGTTAAAAGATATAACTAACAAAATTAAAAAGTAGGTTTTTATTACAGGGTGGGGGCAGGATTGTGTTACATTTCCTTTCTTGTTCTGCCCTCACTATATATTTACATAGGAGATAATTACAATGACCGTAAGTAGGTCAAGTAGAAAAAAATATAATAGAAGAAAACATAAAAGTAAGATGGAAGATATCTATCAAACTAATTATGAAGATATTACTCCTGAGATGATTAGGAGAAGAAAACAAGCTAAACTTGAATGGAAGAGAAATAAGTTTGGGCAAAGATTAAGGTTGGGCAAATTATGAAACAAATAATAAAGGATGTTTTACGCAGGTATGAAGATAGTCAACAAAATCTTTCTTCTGAATCTGCTAGAAATTTAATTGCATCTGAAATAGAAGCTGTGTTAGGTCATAAAGGAACTTACCATGAATATACTGATTCAGAAGTAGAAGAACAAAAGGATCGAGAATCTTGGGTATGTTCTATTTGTGGCAAATCTACTTATGATGTGGATTGGGATTACTTGGGTAGTGGCACTAACCACCTGGGATGTGAACTTGAATTGGAAATGAAAGATGATAAAAGAGTAACGAAGGATAGACGAAAAGGTGATAGACGAGAAAAGAAGAGAGGTCCAGATAGAAGAAAGAGTGATAGACGAGAGAGTGAAATGAAGTTAATAGCAGACAAGTGTGGAGTCGATTGGGAAATGGCAGACGTTAATTTAAATGAGAGAATAAACCAACATCATGAATTATATCAAAAGTTAGGACCACCTACTAATGGTTTAGAAAGTGGAAGTCCAGAAGATTATGGAGAGAAACCATTTATATACGTAAGAGATAAAAATAAAATTAAAACACGGCGAATGACTGATGAAGAATATGGTTATTATAAAAATCGTAAATTTTATACAGAAAGTTACGCGATGGATTCCAATTCTTATGATGCCGGAGTAGACCCTAAAGACTATGATCCAATTCAGAAACAGGCGTATAACGAAATGAGTTCTGATGGATTGCCGCCCGGCGGAGATGCACAGGCTGTAAGAGAGTCTCATAGATTAGCAGAAGAAATTGTAGATACTACGGATAAGAAGTATATCTATGAATCACCTGATGGTGGTAAGACGATTTATAGAAGAGGGCTTGGTGAAGATAAAAGAGAGTTGGTTAAAGATTGGCCAGCTGAAAAAAAGAGAATAGAAGATAATTGGAAAAAAGAAAGGAAAGTTAAAAAATGAAAATGAAACAGTGGTCCGGTTATGCAAAATATTTAGTTTTAGCAGATAGGAATAAGAGTAGATTAAGATCAGATTATGTAGGATACTTGGAATTTGGAAAAGTAATTGATGCTTTACAGACCATATCAAGAACCCAGTCCAAGACATATTTATATGAAGGAGAAGTTGTTAAAAAACCAATCACTCCAAGTAAAGCGGCTGACGCTTTAGTTAAAATAGAAAAATGTCAATATGACCAAAATGTAGAAGTTGTTGCTATTAGTCTTGGGATAGATGTTTTGAATATCAGTAAAAACTTTTCTACTGGAAACAGATAGGAGAAATTATATGGGCAAACAAGTTAAGAAACATGGATATAGTTGTAAATTAGTTAGAGTTGTTGATGGTGATACAGCGGATGCAATGATTGATTTAGGATTTAATACGTGGGTGAAAAAAAGAATAAGATTTTATGGTGTTGATACTTGGGAAAGTAGAACACGGGATTTAGAAGAAAAGAAAAAGGGTTTGGAAGCAAAAGCATTTACTAAACATCTTTTACAAGATTCCGATGATGGAAAGTTTTCAATCATATCACATGGAACTGGTAAGTATGGTAGAGTTCTTGGAGAGTTGTTTGTTAAGGGAGAAAAAAAATCCGTTAATGATTTACTCAAAGAGAGTGGCCACGCTTATGAATATGATGGTGGGAAGAAAAAAGTTTTTGGAGGTTGATGTGAATATTTCAATAGAATATTGCATGGAATGAAACTATGAGCCGAGAGCTCTTAGTTTGAGAGATGTATTACAGAAAGAATATCCTAATACTGAAATTAAATTAATTCCATCAAGCGGTGGCGTATTTGAAATTATGATTAATGGCCATTTAAATGTTTTCTCAAAAAGAAAAACAGGAAGATTTCCAATATCAGAATACGAGGTTGTTAAAACAATATCAGATGCTATTACAGAAAGAAGAGTAAATTAAATAAAGATGAATATAAAAGGTAAACGAAATAAACTTAGAGTGAAACAGCGTCAAGATGAAGCTAAAGAAAGACAGGTCATTCGTGATAAAAAAACTCACGAGGAACAGTTAGAGTTAATTAAAACTCGACTTGGTGAATCTAAAAAAGAAAAACATAGATTGGTTAAGTTGATAAAAAAAGCTTATAAAGAAGAAAAAAAGAAAAGGGGATTTGTAAAGAAATAAAATGGCAAATATAACAAATATGTATAAGCCTAAGGGTCACAGAAAGAAGACCCGCCAAGGTTTAGGCAAGGGCACTAAATACGGTAATAAACATTCTAAAAAACATTATATAAAAAAGTATAGAGGACAGGGTGGTAAAAAAAGATAAAAAGCTTAAGGTTTTAAAAACAATATCAACAATCAATGGAACACTTTATGAAGGGGAAACTGTTAGATTTCAGAGGAAAGAAGACGGACATTATAGAGTGAAAGATGCAATGGGCAGGATTTGGTTTGTTGAAGAGAATGATTTACAAGAGGCAAATAAAAAATAAAAAA
>LUQU01000040.1 GCA_001628005.1 SAR86 cluster bacterium REDSEA-S09_B4 | reverse complement strand
GAAAGATCTATGATTTCTGGAATGGGCTTAGCTACAGGAGCTGGTTCAGGACCTAGAAAAACTTCTGGTATGGCTGAACTAGGGAAGAGATATGTTGGAACTGATGAAAAGAACCGTTTAGATGACGCTCAACTTAGAACGAAGATTGCTAAACACGATCTGAATTCAAGGGCATTTACCTTAACTCTGCAACGAATGGCTGAAGATGCCAAAACCGGAGGTCCCAGTGCTACAGCGTCTATGGGTAAATACTATGGTTCTGAACAGAATAAATTGAGATATGAAATCATGCTACAAGCCATGGGCACCAGTGGCCTTGGTTGGGAAGGCGAGCCTTTTGCTCCTGAAGAGTTAGCTATAACTAGAGAATGGTTGAGATCAAAAGCTAATTCCATAGAGGGAGGGACTTCTGAAATTAATTTAAATGTAATTTCTAAACGAGTACTCGATCTTCCTGACTAATAATCCCTAACTACTAAGGAGATAAATAATGGCCCTATTATTTAATGAAGAACAACAATACTTAAAAGACACTGCAAAAGAGTTTGTACAAAAAAATGCACCTATAACCCATTTTAGGGAATTGAGAGATTCCGAAGATGAGACAGGGTACAGTCAAGAACTATGGAAACAGATGGCAGAATTAGGATGGGCAGGAATCCTTATTTCTGAAGAATATGGAGGTTCAGATTTTGGAATGATGGGCTTGGGAGGAGTTCTTGAAGAAACAGGAAGATGTTTAGTTCCGTCTCCATTATTTTCAACTGCCCTGCTTGGAGCCAGTTTAATAGAAATAGGAGGTAGCTCAGATCAAAAAGAAGCCCTTTTGACTAAGATAGCTAAAGGTAATCTAACCATTGCTTTTGCACTAGAGGAAGGACCTAGACATTCCCCCAACAAAATCTCTATGACGGCTACTAAAAAAGGAGGAAAGTTTGTTTTAAACGGTAAAAAAACTTTCGTCTTAGATGGCCATAGTGCAGATTTAATCATAGTGGCTGCTCGAACCTCAGGAGAAAACGAAGATCAATCTGGTATAAGCTTATTCTTAGTTGATCCTGATTCAACGGGGTTAGAAAGAAAGAGAACCCAGATGGTAGACAGCAGGAATGCGTGTGAAATCTCCTGTAAAAATACAGAGGTTGAGGAAAAAAATCTTTTAGGAGATCTAGGTGCTGGTTTTCCAATAATAGAAGAGGTTTTGGAAAGAGCGCAAATAGGAATATCTGCTGAAATGCTAGGTAATGCCTTAGAAGCCTTCGATAGAACTCTCGAATACCTCAAAGAAAGAAAACAATTTGGAGCTGTGATAGGCTCTTTTCAGGCTCTACAGCATAGAGCTGCTATCATGTTTGCTGAAGTAGAATTAACCAAATCTTCAGTTATGGGCGCTCTCAATGCTATTGATGAAAATTCAAATGACAAAGCCCGATTTGCTAGCCTTGCTAAGTTTAAAGCCGGTGAAACACTGCATTTAGTGAGTAGTGAAGCCGTTCAAATGCACGGAGGAGTTGGAGTGACTGATGAATTTGATATCGGTTTTTTCCTAAAAAGATCAAGAGTAGCTGAACAAATATTTGGTTCATCCGATTATCATTTAGATCGGTACGCCACTTTGAGTGAATACTAATCTTTACCATAAATCTCACTCTCAATGAATCCTTTAATTGGAGCAGCATCTTTCTTGTGTTTGACTCTAAATATGATTTTTTGGAGCAGCTTACTTTTTTTAGTAGGTTTAGTCAGGCTGATCATACCCTCTAAGAGTTGGAAGACACTTTGGACATCAGTAACCATCCTAGTTGGTGAGACTTGCATTTCTTTTAACAACGCTTGGATAAAAATCCTTCTCCGTCCTTCAATCTCTATTACGGGAATGGAGAATTTAAAAAAACAGCATTGGTACGTAGCAACTTCAAATCATCAATCTTGGGGAGATATATTTATATTACAAAAAATAACCAATAAAAAAGTCCCACTTCTAAGGTTCTTTATGAAGGATGTACTTAAATGGATTCCAATTGTAAGTATAGTTGGCTGGGCTTTAGATATGCCTTTTTTAAAGAGATATAGCAAGGAACAAATTGAAAAAAATCCAAACCTAAGAGGGAAAGACTTAGAACAAATGAAAAAAGCATTCAAAAGATTGGAAGCTAATCCAGGCACTGTTTTTAGTTTTGCTGAAGGAACAAGATTTACGCAACTAAAACATAAAGATCAAAATTCACCTTTTGAGAATCTGTTAAAACCAAAGGCTGGGGGAATAGGGGTAGCCCTATCTACTATGCCATTTATTACTACCCTTCTTGATTTAAGCATCAGTTACAACTCTGATTCAAAAAGCTTTTGGAGTTTCCTTTGTGGAGGGATGTCAGATATAAAGATAAAAGTGAGAACAATAGAGATTCCTGAAGACCTTTTAAACAAGGATTATTCGAAGGACAGTCAGTATAGAAATGATTTGAAAGACTGGTTGAACCAAATTTGGGAAGAGAAAGACAGATTTTTAAGCTCTACTTAGCTCCTTAAAGCACTGATTACCCTCGAAGCCAGTCCTTCTTCTCCAGAATAAAAGGCTGGAGTAATCCTATCTCCTTGATCCGAGTATCTTTTCTTAATCTCTTCAGCTACCGCTTCAGGGGTCTCTGCAACCACCGCAATTGTATTTAATAAGTCATCGTCTATTAATCCTGTCATCTCACCCCATTTTCCTTCTTTTGAAAGTAGATTTAATCTTCCTTGTAGATCTCCATATCCATGAGCTTCCAAGACGCCTTTGTAAGCAGGAGTTGATGCATAAAAAGCAATTCCACTTTTACAAGCCTGTATGGCCTTTTGATAAGTTTCTTCGCTAAGGCCTGTAGCAGTCATAACACTAATTGAAAAATCAAAATCTGAACGAGTTTTTCCCACTGAAGAAAGGCTTTCTTCTACGATCGGCAACGTTGTCTCTGTCATGTACTTAGGTGTGTGAAAAGGGTGAACTAATAATCCATCAGCAGATTCAGCTACTGACTTTGTCATTAATGGTCCGACTGCGGCTACATATATCTTAGGCACCCCATACGGATTAGGTCCAGGACTAAACATAGGCGTCATTAAAGTGTGGGTATAAAATTCACCTTTAAAATTTAAGGTTCCTTCATTCTGCCAACAGTCCCAAATTGCTCTGATTGCTTCTATCATTTCTTTCATTCGCGCAGCAGGGCTGGACCAAGACATTGAAAACCTTTTGGTTATATGGGGCCTTATTTGAGAACCCAGACCTAGAATAAACCTTCCCTTGGATAATTTTTGTAAATCGTAACCTAGATTAGCCAAAATCATAGGGTTTCTGGCAAATGCAACTGCTATAGCTGTAACTAATTCAATTTTTTCAGTCTCTAGAGCTGCGCTAACTAGTGGTAAAAATGGATCATGCGAGGTTTCAGCAGTAAATGCACCGTCATAACCAGCATCCTCGAGAACTTTAGTAGCCTTTCCAGACTCTCTGGGGTCATTTGTGGGAATTCCAGCGTCGATTTTCATAATATTCCTTTATACTTGTTTTAAACAACAAACTTATTTTAATAGGATATTTAGATATGATCGACCTTTATTATGCCCCTACTCCCAATGGCTGGAAAATAACCATAATGTTAGAGGAATGTTCAATTCCCTATAAAGTTATCCCAGTTAATTTAGGTAAGGGAGATCAGTTTAAGCCCGAATTCCTTGCTATCAGTCCAAATAATAGAATGCCTGCGATAATAGATCATGAAGGTCCTGATGGAGAAGAGATTAGTGTCTTTGAATCTGGAGCAATATTGCTTTATTTAGGAGAAAAAACAGGTAAATTGCTTCCTACTCAAGCAGCAGACAGGATAAGAGTGATGGAATGGTTGTTCTGGCAGATAGGTGGTTTAGGTCCTATGGCTGGACAAGTTAGCCACTTTGTTAACTATGCTCCTAACTTTCCTGGTGACCATTCTTACTCTGAAAAACGCTATAAAAATGAATATGACAGACTTTTAGGTGTTATGAATAATATTCTTACAGAAAGAGAATACTTAGCTGGAGATTATTCTATAGCTGATATGGCTTCTTTTCCTTGGGTTACAGCTTATAAGCGTTATGAAGTAGATTTAAATAAATTTAAGGAAGTAAGACGCTGGTTTGATGCTTTGAAGAACAGACCTGCCGTAAGAAAAGGCATGGATGTCGGTAAGGATGCAAGAAATTTTGGACAAAAGCCAACTGAAGAGAGCTTAAAGATGATGTTTCAGCAAGATTCAAATTCGATAGCTAAAGCAGCAGAAGAAAAAAAGGAAGAATGAAGTTAGAACTAGGAAATTATGAAATGGAGATGGTCTATCATGATCCTCTTATTTTTACTTTAAAAGGAGTGCTGACTGAAGAAGAGTGTCAACATTTTATAAATATTTCTTCTGACAAGATGAAGAGATCAACTGTAAGCGGTTATGGTGAAGAGGCTGAAAGGAAAGATCATCTAGATAACAGAAGAACAAGCAGTAATTGCTGGATTGGTCACACTCAAGACTCAATTACTCTGGCAGCGGTAAAAAGAATTTCAGAATTAGTACAAATTCCTAGTTCTCATGCTGAAGCTTTTCAAGTACTTCATTACTCTAATTCTCAAGAATACCAGCCCCATCTAGATACTTTTGATACTGATGATGAAGGTTACCAGACTTATTTAAAAAACGGAGGCCAAAGAATAGTTACTGCCTTGGCATACCTTAATGATGTTGAGAAAGGGGGTGAAACTAGCTTCCCTAATGTAGGAAAAGTGGTTACTCCAGAAACTGGAAAAATTGTTGTTTTTCATCTATGTAAAAAAGGAACAGTTGAAACACACCCTAATGCCTTGCACGGAGCGATGCCAGTGATTGAGGGTGAAAAATGGGCTTTTAATCTTTGGTTTAGAGAACAGGAAAGAATAGAAACTATATGAAAAAAACTGCTGCCTTAGTTTGTGAAACACTTACAGATGATCTTTCTGGTGTATCTTTGAAGGAATTAAAATTACCGGAAGTATTGCCAAAACAACTGTTAATTAAAGTCAAAGCCGCTTCTGTGAACTTTCCTGATTTGTTAATGACACAAGGCAAGTATCAACACAAGCCTGACCTTCCCTTCGTCCTGGGGATGGAAGGAGCTGGAATAGTTGAAGAAATTGGCTCTGAAGTTTCAAAATTTAAAGAAGGTGATGAAGTTACCTTTGGTTCATGGGGAAATGGAGCTTTCTCTGATTATGTTGTAGTTCCTGAAGATGGCCCACAACTAAAATCTAAAAGTCTTAACTTTGAAGAAGCTGCCTCTTTCCAAACTGCTTACTTAACTGCTTATGTATCTCTTGTAAGAAGGGGCGATCTTGTGAAAGGAGAAAATTTGTTGGTTCATGGCGCAACTGGAGGGGTTGGAATGGCTGCCGTCCAATTAGGACAAAAAATGGGAGCTAATGTAATTGCAACAGGAACTTCAGAAGATAAGTTAAAAAACACATTAGACTGGGGAGCATCACATTATCTTTTGACTCACAAAGAAGGCAGTGTCAGCTTCAGGCAGGAGGTAAAAGAATTAACTGAAGGTAAAGGTGCCGATGTAATATACGATCCAGTCGGTGGAGATGTCTTTGATGAATCCATAAGATGCATCAATTGGGGAGGAAGAATTCTTATAGTTGGCTTTACTAGCGGAAGGATTCCTACCGCACCAGTTAATATGCCATTAATTAAAGGCTTCTCTATCGTTGGAGTGCGTGCAGGAGAGTTTGGACGAAGGGATCCGGTTAAGGGTAAGGAAAATATAGAAGCTGTAAAAAAGCTAGCGGACGAAGGTAATTTGAAACCTCACATCTGTAAAACGTTTAAGCTTGAAGAAGCTAAAGACGCTATTAAATTTTTATCAGAGAGAAAACTTGTGGGAAAAATTGCTGTAGTAATGGAATAACTTCTATTGATTCAGAAGTTTGTCTATTAGATTTAATCTGTCATTTCCAAAAAACATATTATCTTCATTGACAAACATGGTTGGTGACCCAAAGCCTCCCCTTTTTGCTAATTCTTCTGTATTCAGTTTTAAAGCATTCTTGGTGGAATCTAAATTAATAAAAGAAATAAATTCTTCGGAGTTCCATCCCAAGCCTTCAACAATGTCCGTCATGACCTCATCCAAAGAAATATCTAAATTGTTAGTCCAATAAGAATAAAAAATAGACTCTACATATTTAGAAACCTGATTATTATCTAAAGCAAAAAAGACTCCTCTCATAGCTTTTACACTATTTACTGGAAAAACGTCTGGCCAATTTACCGTAATGCCTCTAATAGAACTCCAATCATTCAGGTCTTTCTGAGAATATGCAGCTTTTGGCTTGACAGGGTTGCTTCTAGATTCGTAAACACTTGGATTTATAGTATTGAATATACCGCCAACCAAAATTGGTCTCCAAACTAATTCCAGATCTAATCTAGAACACAGATTCTCTATTTCTTTAAAAGCGAGATAAGTCCATGGACTACTACAATCAAAGAAAAATTCTAACTTACCTTTGTTACTAGCCATCAAGTTCACTAAGTTCTGCCATTTGTTCAAATAAAAGCGTGATCTCTTCTCTTTGTTCTTCACCCCTATATTCTCTGTAAAGAGAATTAACATTTACAGCTATTCTTTCCCCATCTCCCCAACTTGAAAATAAATTTAGATCTATATCCTTGGCAGCCTCTATTGCACTCATGCCAGATTCAAAGCGTTTTCTTGATTCTGTATCAATATAAACTAAATAATCTCTTACAGCTCTGACTCCCCTGTTGTCAGTAACAGGGCCGTGTCCAGGCACTACAAAATCTGCTTGCATTGCAATAATTCTGTCGCATGCATTAATCCAATTCTTGACAGGTCCAGCCCAAAGAATTGGGTGCCCTTCGATGAATAAAATATCTCCAGTAAAAATAACCTTTTCTGATGGCACATGCACTAAAACATCACCATTTGTGTGCGCAGGTCCAACTTCAATTAACTCAACAACTTTATCTCCTACTTTTCTTTCTGTTTCACCACTGAATGTAGTGTTGGGTAGCCTTTTGGTTACGCCCTCAAAATTAAAACTTCCAAAGCACTCAAGAAAATACTTTCCTAAAGACCCCATTTCAGGTGCTTGTTTTATTAGAGCAGCCATCATTTCTGGAGACTCATGTGACATCTCCTCAAGAGTAGCTTGGCTAGAAATGATTTCTTTTGTTTCAACACAATTATTGCCATTGCAATGATCGCCGTTTGAGTGACTGTTTATCAGAGCACAAATATTTTTCATTCCATGTGGTTCAGCTTTCTTCATGGATTCAAGCATCTCTTCAGTAAGCTTTTCATCAAACAAAGTGTCAACGATTAGAGATTCATCCCCATCAACAATAAGTCCGGCGTTACTCCAGCCCCACCCTCCATCAGGTTGTAAATAGCAGTAGATGTTATTACCTAAATCACTTAAACCTTTATTAAATGGTTTGATCCCTAAATTGTTAAAGTCAGATGCTTTCACTTATTACCTCTTATAAAAACATATTAATGTTACTTAACAAGAATTGTAAGTACCTCCAATACAACTATATAATTCTTAAATTCACTTTACCTATCATTGTAATGACGAGACGATTCAAATTTTTAATAGTTGTACTTTCTAGTCTTTTCTTGTCCCATGGACTACCGGCTGAAAATACTGAGTATTCTTTCAATGATGAGCACATACAGTTAGCGAATGAGATTATTCAAATACTTGAGAACCATCATTTTACAAAGAAAAAATATGACTCCATAAAGTCAGAAGCATTGGGTTCATTCTTGGATAGATTAGATCCTTCTAGGAGCATCTTCTTAGAAAAAGAAATTAATAATTTTACTGATGACCTAGATCCCGTAATCAATGACCAAAAGGCTTCATTAAAGAAAGCATTTAATATATTTGAACTCTATAGATCCAGATATTCTCAAAGATATCATCTCCAGAAAAGTTTACTTTCCGAAATAGAGAATCTTGATCTGAGAAAAAATAGAAGAATCCTTAAAGACAGAAGTGAATCCAAAAGAAAAGAAACAACCGAAGACTTAAAAGTACTGTGGGAAGATTTACTAATTAATGATGTGATTCAACTCAATTTAAATGGGAATGACCTGAATGAAACAGGAATAAAACTTACTAAAAGAATAGATAATCAATTTAACTTCTTTGAAAGAACTACATCAGAAGATGTTGTTGATCTTTATATTAACTCAATCGCTCTTAGTTATGGTCCACACACAACTTATATGTCACCTAAAAGAACTGAAGATTTTGATATTGATATGAGCTTGTCTTTAGAGGGCATAGGGGCTTTATTATCTACAGACGGGTTATACACAACAATTTCTTCTTTGGTGCCTGGCGGGCCAGCAGAAAAGTCTGATAAATTAAAACCAAATGACAGAATAGTAGGCGTAGCACAAGAAACTGAAGATGAGATAACAGACGTTATAGGTTGGAGAATAGACGATGTTGTGCAACTAATAAGAGGACCTAAAGACACTGAAGTAAAGCTTGAAGTCATACCTTCTACTTCTTTAGATGAATCACAAACTAAAATAATTACCTTAACCAGAAATGTTGTAAAGCTAGAAGATCAAGCTGCTGAAAAGAGAATAATCAACATTAAAAATGCTGATTCGGAATTTAAACTTGGGGTCGTAGAACTACCAGCTTTCTATATGGACTTTAATGCTTATCAAAGAAGGGAATACAATTTTAGAAGCAGTAGTAAGGACGTTAAAAACCTTATTAGAACTATGAAAAATAATGACATTGACGGCTTGATTATAGACCTCAGAAATAATGGAGGAGGCTCCTTATTAGAGGCAAATGCCTTGGCTCAATTATTTCTAGGAGCTGGACCTAAAGTTCAAGTAAAAACCTCAAGTGGCAGTATTCATGGTTTAGGTGAAAGAAGAGGATTCCAATTTTATGACGGTCCTTTAGCAATTTTAGTGAACCGGTTCAGCGCATCAGCTTCCGAGATATTAGCTGGTGCTATTCAAGATTATGAAAGAGGGTTAGTTCTTGGAACAGATACCTTTGGTAAAGGAACTGTTCAAAGAGTTCAGTCCCTATCTTTAGGCCAGATCAAATTTACAGAATCTAAGTTTTATAGAGTTTCTGGTAAAAGCACACAAAACAAGGGTATTTCTCCTGATATTTATCTTCCAAGTCCAATCGACACTGAAGAAATCGGAGAAAATAAACTTCCTGGAGCTCTAGAATATGATTCGATTGCAAAAACAAAGGTAAGAGATTTCAATAGAATAATCGCTTCAACAGACCTACTCACTTCAGAGCATACTGAAAGAATTAATAAATCAGTCTTATTCAAACACCTTGAAAAAATGAAAACCTGGAGAAAGATACAACAAGATGAAAAATATCTTGATTTAAACATCGATAACAGAAGAGCCAATAAAGAGAATGCAGAAGCTGAATTACTGGCCATGGAAAATGATTTTAGAAAAAAAATTGGCCTTAACACCTTTGAATCTTATCAAGCATTCTTAGATAGAGAAGAAGCAGAAGAAGAACCTGACATAGAAGAAGAAATCCTTTTGGAAGCAGCAAATGTACTCTCAGACTTTATAAAATACTCATATAAACCAGTTATTACCATGAGTAAAACGGGGTAGGAATTGAAAATTATTTCTTTCAACATTAACAGTGTCAGGGCTAGAATCCATCAAATTGAAGCCATAATAAAAAAACACGACCCTGATGTTATCGGTTTGCAAGAAACAAAAGTTCACGATGATGAGTATCCTCATGAAACCATAGAGGCTTTAGGTTATACCTCAATCATTCACGGACAAAAAGGGCATTATGGGGTTTCCCTACTTTCAAAAAAGAAGCCTACTAAAAATGGTAAGGGCTTCAAAAAAGATAATGAAGAGTCTCAAAAAAGATTTGTTTGGGGAGAATATAAAACAGAGAAGAATTCTGTAATTGTATTAAATGGGTATTTTCCTCAAGGAGAAGAGAGAAACCATCCAACTAAATTTCCTTACAAGAGGAAGTTTTACAAGGACTTAATAGCCCATTTAAAAGAAAATCATTCACCTAAACAATTTTTGATTGTTATGGGAGATCTTAATATTTCCCCCCAAGATAAAGATATAGGTATTGGAGAACAGAATAGAAAAAGATGGCTTAGAACTGGCAAATGCAGTTTTTTACCTGAAGAGAGAGAATGGTTAGACAACTTAACCTCCTGGGGTTTATTAGATACCTTCCGAAGCCTATACCCTGATGTTGATGACAGGTATAGCTGGTTTGACTACAGAAGTAGAGGTTTTGACGATCAACCGAAAAGAGGATTGCGAATTGATCAAATCTGGGCAACCCCCACTCTTAATGAAAAACTAGTAGATGCAGGTATAGATTACAAAATAAGAGGAATGGAAAAACCCTCTGATCACGCCCCTATATGGTCATCCTTTGATGTTTAGGATCTTTTCTTTAAGAAAAAGTTTTTTAAAATCTTAGAAGACTCTTCTCTAAGAATCCCGCCTTCATAACTAATCTTATGATTTAGAAATGCAGATTGCATTAAACTACCATTATTCTCTATTACTCCTGATTTAGGATCTGAAGCAGAATAAAATAATTTCTTAATTCTTGCATGGACCAATGCACCAGCACACATCAAGCAGGGTTCGAGTGTTGAATAAACTAAAGTGTCTTTGAGCCTATAATTTTTTAAATTTATAGAGGCATCCCTTAGAGCCATTATTTCAGCATGAGCCGTAGGATCATTCTTTGTAATGGGCTGGTTGTAACCCCTTCCAATAATATCTTCCCCCAATACTACTACTGCCCCAATGGGCACTTCTCCTTTCTCTAATGCTTTCTTTGCTTCCATTAAAGCCTCTTCCATGAAAAAATTTTTATCCATATGCTTGCAATAAACTTTTAGTCATTTTTTTCAGGGGAACTATAACGCCTCTTGAGCTTTTCCAATTAACTACTTCAACAACTTCATAACCACTGTCTATATAAAGTTTTTCTCCGGCTAAAGTTGCCATTAACTCGCACTGTCTAAATCCTTCTTTAAATGCCTCTTTTTCACTAACCGATATAATCAGTTTTCCAACACCTTTTCTGACCCAATCAGGATGAGTGTACATCGCCCTTATTCTTGCTGCCTCAGTCTTTTTATCTAATAAATCAGCATTTCTTTCAATTGTGTGACTTCCTCCAAACAAAGTCTTCCTTCTACTCCAACCCCCACAACCAACGATTTGTTCTCCGTAGACAATTTTATAATATGTCTTGTCTTCAATTAATTGATGATCTAACCCCATAGCTTCAAAAGAAGCTTCTATCTGGTCTTTATTTAGGTAAAGTTTTTGGAGTTGATTGATAGACAAATTCATCACCTCAGTTAGGTCTGGAATATCAAATATTTCAGCAGTAATAACTTGAAACTCTGTTGTTTTCATAAAAATGTCTCTAATTTATTTCTCAGTACTGATAAATTGTAACAATACTGTTTTAAAATCAAGCTTTAAGTTAGAATGCCTGGAGATATAGATGCAAAGCAATCTGTGGAGATGTCTTTGCTTTTTATTTTTTTAAATTTGGGGAAAAATATGAAAAAATTTAGGTTATTTAATAGTCTGGCAATTGCTATATCTTTGTTGGGCCTCCCGGCTATTTCTTCTACTGCTTTTGGAGCAGATGATGTTGAAGAAGTAGTTGCTGTTGGTTCAAGAAGAGAAGCAAGATCTGTAGGGGACTCCCCTGCGCCAGTCGACATTATTACGGGATCTGATTTTGTTAATCAAGGTGCTATGGACCTTCCAGACATGATTAGGACTTTAGTTCCTTCTTTTAATGTAAACACACAGCCAATTAGTGATGCCGCTACTTTGATTAGGCCCGCTAATTTAAGAGGCTTACCTCCCGACAATATGTTGGTATTGGTTAATGGAAAAAGGAGACACAGGGGTGCTGTAATCTCTTTCTTAGGTAGTGGTATTTCAGATGGAGCGCAAGGTCCAGATATTTCTGCTATTCCTTCTATTGCTTTAAAACAAGTGGAAGTTCTAAGAGACGGTGCTTCAGCCCAGTATGGCTCTGACGCTATTGCCGGAATAATGAACTTTGTCTTAAGGGATGATTCAGAGGGAACTCAGCTTGAGATAAGAACTGGTGAATACAAAGAAGGAGATGGAGATGCATGGAGAATAGCAGCTAATATTGGAATGCCATTTACTTCCTCTGGTTTTGCTAACTTATCGGTAGAACTTCAAGATTCACAAGCAACAAGCAGAAGTGTTCAAAGAGCTGATGCTCAAGGACTGTATGATGGTGGTAATACCGCAATTTGGAACTATCCTGAACCTGCTCAGATATGGGGATCTCCTGATGTGAGTGATGACTATAAGTTTGTCGTGAATATAGGTTTATCTTTGGATGAATCAAAAGATTTTTACCTCTTTGGAAACTACGGTGAAAGAAATGTCTTAGGAGGTTTCTTTTTCAGAAACCCAACAAATAGGGGTGGAGTTTTCTCTACGGATGGAGGAGCAACAAGATTGGTTGGTGATGTGGCAGAAGCTACAACTGGTGCTGCAAGGACTTGTCCAGTTGTTCCCGTTCCTGCTACAGGAGCTGGATCATCTACAGATACAGCTTTAGCAGCCATAAAAGCTGATCCAAACTGTTTTGTTTTTAATGAAATGTGGCCAGGTGGATTTACTCCTAGTTTTGGTGGAGATGTAATGGACTGGAGTATTGCTTCTGGTGTAACTGGAACAACTGACTCAGGAACTATGTGGGATATAAGTGTAAGTGTGGGAGAAAACCAAGCTGACTATTTCATCATGAACACAGTTAATGCTTCGCTTGGACCTGATACTCCAACTGAGTTCAATCCAGGAAGTTATGTACAATTAGAAAAGAACTTTAATGTTGACATGGTTAAGCAGGTTGAAGTGGACGGTTTTGCTTCTGACTTAAACGTAGCTTATGGTCTAGAATTTAGAGAAGAACAATTTACTGTTATCTCAGGTAATGAAGAAAGCTGGGAAATAGGTCCTTACTTCAAACAAGGTTTTGGAATTGGGTCTAATGGCTTTGGAGGTTTTTCTCCAAGCATGGCTGGAACTTGGGATAGAAGCAACTTTGCTCTCTATGTAGATCTAGAAGCGGATGTATCGGAACAATTACTAATGGGCTTGGCTGTTCGTTATGAAGACTTTGATACTTTCGGATCTACAAGCAATAGCAAACTGTCTTTCCTATACAGAGCTACTGATAACCTCTCTTTGAGAGGAACTACAAGTACAGGCTTCAGAGCTCCAACGCCTGGTCAAGCAAATATTTCCAATATATCTACGGTTGCAGATGCTGGAGGTGATTTGTATCAGAAAGGTACTCTAGCTCCTACTAACCCTGTTTCTGTTTACTACGGTGGTAAAGAGTTAACTCCTGAAGAATCTACAAACACCAGTTTCGGTTTTGTTTGGGATGCAACAGATGCCTTAAATGTGACTTTTGATTTCTATAGTATTGAATTAGAAGATCGTATTACTCAAGGCGATGATATCTCTATAACAGCAGCCGATATTGCCCTTCTTCAGTCTCTGGGAGTTCCAGGTGCTGGCGATTTAACTAATTTCAGGTTTTACGTAAACGACTTTGATACAACCACCGACGGTTTTGACATAGTTGCTACTTACGACACTGAGATAGCTAATGGAAATACATCATTTACATTTGTGTACAGTGATGTTGAAACAGAAGTTGATAGAACTGGGGGTCTAATAGGTTCAGGTAGGATAGATCAATTAGAGAAGCTTCTACCTGGAAAACGTTGGAATCTATCAGCAGTTCATAATACTGGTGACTGGAGAGTTCTAGGAAGAATGAATTGGGTTGATGAGTGGTTTACAGAAGAATGGGGCGGCGGTGGAGGTTACATAAGTGACATGTCTACCATCGACCTTGAAGTATCAAGAGATTTAGGTGACTACACTCTTACTTTTGGTGCTCAAAATGCTTTTGATGACCATCCAGATAAGGAAAAGAGAGGCTTGATTTTAGGATGGGAATATCCTGAAGCATCACCTCTTGGATTTAATGGAGCCTTCTACTACTTCAAAGTAGGAATGGATTTTTAATAAAAAATTCATTTAGAAAAAAGGGGCACTTAGGTGCCCCTTTTTTTTAGAGTTCAAATACTATTTGGCCATTCACAATAGTCATAACAGCCTGTGTTTTGATAATTTCCTCTTCCGGAACTTTCATAATATCTTTAGAAAAAACTGTTAGATCGGCTAACTTACCAACTTCAATGGTTCCTTTTATGTCTTCTTGGAATGCAGCGAACGCAGGCCAAATGGTAAACATTTTTAGAGCTTCTTTTCTAGTAACTGCCTGTTCCAAGTGCCAACCTGTACTATAAAAGCCATCCAAATCTTTTCTAGCTACCGCAGCATAAAATTCAATCAAAGGGTCGCCTATTTCAACGGGTGCATCAGAACCTCCAGCTATAATCACTCCTAAATCAATTAAATTTCTCCAAGGATAACCATTCCCTACTCTATCCAGACCAAGTCTTGATGGAGCGAAATGTAAATCTCCAATGGCATGAGAAGGTTGCATAGAAGCAATGATCTCCATGCCTTTGAAGCGGATTTGATCTTCCTCTGTGATAATTTGTGAATGTTCTATTCTCCATCTAGGGTCAACTATTTGCCTTTCTTCTTCTTTAACTAAACCAAAGGCCTCTTCATACCAGTCTAGAGTTAATCTATTTCCCATATCTCCAATTGCATGAGTTTGAATCTGAATACCTTTTTGTAAGGCTTCTATGAGAACGGGCATTGTTTCCTCTTTTGTAAAGATGATTAGACCTTTAGTTTCTTGATCGTCATATTTTTCAATTAAAGCAGCTCCTCTAGAACCCAAGGCACCATCTGCATATAGCTTAATACCCCTTATTGTTAACATATTTGTAGGATCCAATGTCGAACCGACTTTTAAAAGAGTTTCAGCTGGTTCACCTGCACTTACAGCAAAATAAACTCTCTGCAACAAATTCCCTTCTTCCCTTATCTCTTCTAAGATTTTGATATCAGAGAACGTGCCTCCAGCTATTTGTACTTGAGTCCACCCAAGAGATACATTCCTATCAATTCCAGCTTTTAAATCTCTTTTATCTTCCTGCTTTGTTCTTTCAGGTATTAATTTTTCAACTAAAGAAGTTGCTCTATCAATCAACATTCCTGTTGGTTGACCATTTTTATCTTTTTCAATTCTTCCACCGTGTGGATCTATAGACTCTGAAGATATGCCCGCTAATTCTAAAGCTAAACTATTCACTACAACTGCGTGACCATCAGCGCGCTCGAGCAATACAGGTTTGTCCGAGGAAAATCTATCTAACTCGTATCTTGTTGGAAAACGTTTTTCAGGCCATACCTTTTCTATCCAACCTCTGCCTACGACCCATTCACCTGATTCAATCCCATTAGAGTAGATTTCTACTGCAGTTAGCATTTCTTTAAGGCTATTTATTCCTTGAAGATTTAAGGAATTCTCCCTTGTACCAATGCCTTTAAGATGGGCATGTGAATCAACAAAACCTGGATAAACAAAACTCCCTTCTAGATCTATAACTTTAGCTTCACCACATTGATATTCCTTAGACAACTCATTGCTTCCTACGAATACTAAGGTATCACCTAAAAAAGCCAAGGCTTCAGCCTTTGGTTTTAATTCATTGACCGTATAAATAGTTGTGTTTACAAGAACTACATCTGCTTTCTTGCAAACTTCATTTTCACTACAACTTACTAAACACAAGCTTAGAATTAAGAAAACAGAGAATCTCTCTATTTTTCTTTTGCGATTTACATCAAATCTATCAAAAAGCATTAATTCCTGTCTGTAAATTACCTAAAATAAGTGCATGCACATCATGCGTACCCTCATAAGTGTTAACAGCTTCTAGATTCATAACATGCCGAATAACATGAAATTCATCCGATATACCATTTCCGCCATGTATATCTCTAGAGGTTCTAGCTATATCTAACGCCTTTCCACAATTGTTTCTTTTAATTAGAGAAATCATTTCTGGAATCATTTTTTGTTCGTCAATAAGTCTACCCACTCTCAGACAGGACTGAAGACCAAGGGCAATCTCTGTTTGCATTTCAACTAGTTTCTTTTGGATTATTTGTTTTGCAGCCAAAGGTGAACCAAATTGCTCCCTATCTAAGGAATAGCTTCTAGCAGCATGCCAACAGAATTCTGCTGCTCCTATGGCTCCCCAAGCTATTCCGTACCTCGCCATATTTAAGCATGAAAATGGGCCCTTGAAACTTTCAACTTCTGGTAAAACTCTATCTTCAGGTACAAAAATATCATCCATTAAAATCTGTCCTGTAGCGGAAGCTCTTAAAGAAAACTTTCCTTTCAAGTAAGGTGTTTCTAATCCTTTATCTTCCCTTTCAACAATAAAACCTCTCAATTTACTATCTTCGTCCATCGCCCATATTATTAACAGATCTGCAATGGGGGCGTTAGTAATCCATGTTTTAGATCCGGTTAACTTGTAACCTCCCTTCACTTTTTTAGCTATTGACCTCATACTGCCTGGGTCTGAACCTGCATCAGGTTCAGTTAACCCAAAACAACCTATGATCTCTCCCTTTGCCATTTTTGGTAAATAATGATTTTTTTGTTCTTCAGAACCAAATTTATGAATGGGATGCATAGCTAAAGAAGTTTGAACGCTATAGGCTGACCTGTAACTTGAATCCACTCTCTCAATCTCTCTAGTAATAAGCCCATAAGAAACATAATTAGTGCCTGCACAACCATAACCCTCTATAGGTGCTCCAAGTAAACCCAGACTACCAAGTTCCTTATAAATTGCTTTATCAAAAGACTCATTTCTATTAGCCTCTAAAATTCTGGGCATTAAAGATTTTTGACAATACTCTTTGGTACTAGACTCAATCAATCTCTCCTCTTGAGAAAGCTGATCATTAAAATTAAATATATCTTCCCAACTACTCATGCTTAATACTCTATTGCTCCTGTTTCTTTCAATTCGTTAATTTTACTTTCATCGAAACCTAATCCTTTCAGTATTTCCTGGGTATGCTCTCCTAATATAGGAGCTCTGTAGGGTTGCTTTTTAGGTTCATCACTAATCTTTATAGGGCTATTAACAGTTAACAATCCAGGCATCTTCTCGTGTTTCATTGGCACTAACGTCTCGGTTTCTAAAAATTGTTCATCAGTTTTGCATTCTGTAATTTTTCCAATAAATCCGTAAGTAACGCCAGATTCTCTTAAAGCTGAATTTATCTGATCAACATCTCGGTTACCAAACTCTTTGCTTAACTCTACTCTTAAATCCTCTTGATTATCGATGAGCCCTGTACCCTCAAACCTTGGATCTTTTAGTAAATCTTCTCTGTTAAAAGCTTTTGCTAATTTTGGCCATTCTTTAAGAGCATTCACCAAAGCCAAAGCTACTTGTCGACCATCTCCAGTGTCAAAAATATCCCCAAAAGGATGTTTAGGAAGAGGATCTGTTCTATCAGCAAATTCAACATCCATTAAAGCACCTTGGATAAAACATCCATTGGACCATGCTCCATTTGCCATTAAAGAAGTAGAAACTTCTGTCCCTTTTCCAGTCTTTTCTCTCCTATAGAGTGCAGTCATAATTGCACTAAATAATGCCGTTGCTGTTGGATGATCTCCCATACCAGGAGTAGACCAAGCTGGTGGGGAGCTAGTTGAAGGTCTTACAAAATCCATCAGACCTGACCTTGCCCACCAAGCCAAAGAATCATATGCCGTTCGATTAGCGTCAGGCCCAACTTCACCATAACCAGAAAGTGAAGCGTATATAAGTCTTTCATTATGAGGCCTTATGTCTTCAGATCTTAACTTTAATCTCTCCCTTATTGGAAAAGGCATGTTTGTAATAAACACATCAGCTGTTTTAACTAAATCAATAAGTATTTCTTGAGCCTCCTTATCTTTAAGATTTAGAGCAATACTTTTTTTATTTCTTGAAGTTAATTGCCAACAATAATTATCAGGGCCCTCCGGCATTCTTCCTCTAGAAATTAACCACCTGAGACTATCCCCTACTTCGGGAGGTTCAATTTTTATTACTTCAGCTCCATAATCTGACATTATTGTTGCCGCAGCGGGTCCCGCAATAAAACTAGCGGCATCGACAACTTTTATGCCTTCTAATAATAATTTCTCTTCTTCCATAAACCGTCCCCTCCAAAACAAAAATTAGAGGCTAAAGTTATCACAATAGTTAAGAATTTATATTTAATTTTTTAAATACTTTTTCTCCTACAAGTTTCAACTATTCAATGTTTAAATGAAGCATGCCAACTAGATTCAAGGTAATTGGATTAACTATTCTAGCTGTCTTTATCTGCTATATAGATAGAGTAAATATCTCTGTAACTATCATACCCATGGCCGAAGAACTGGGATGGGATTATGAAAGAATTGGTTTTGTCTCAATGTCTTTCTTTCTTGGTTATATAGTCACACAAGTATTAGGAGGCTATCTTTCTGATAAATTTGGAGCCAAGCTAGTGCTTGGCTATGGATTAATAGTTTGGTCTATATTTACAATCTTAACTCCCATGGCTTCATATGCTGGGTTTGCATTCTTAATATTAGCAAGAATAGGAATGGGACTAGGTGAAGGAATAACTTTCCCTGCCTGGCACAGTCTTTATGCTAGATGGATTCCACTTGGAGAAAGAGCAAGATCAGTTGGTATTACCAATAGTGGTCTCTTCCTTGGCACCGTTTTTGCTTTAATAACTACACCTATCATAGTTCTTCATCTTGGATGGCCTTGGGCATTTTATCTTTTTGGATCGGTAGGTTTTGTGTGGTTCTATTTTTGGAACAGGTTAGTAACTTCTTCTCCCAAAGAACATCCCAACATTTCTCGGCAAGAACTTATTCTTATCGAAAGAGAAGCCCCTACCGTAGAAGGGGCCAATAAACTTCCTTGGAAAACCTTAATTACTAACAAGCCTCTTTGGGCAATCGGCGTAGCACACTTTTGCAGTAACTACTCTCTTTTTGTTTTTTTGTCTTGGCTGCCAATATTTATAAATCAAGGCTTAGGTGTGGACTTTGCTTCTATAGGCTATCTTGCGATGCTCCCTCATTTGACCTCTTTTATATTTTTAAATCTTGGAGGGTTATTTGGTGACTATTTATTAAAGATGGGACTCAAGACTCTGAGTGTTAGAAAAATCTGCAATACTATTGGCTTTGGAGGTGCGGGTGTCTGTCTAACGCTGATCCCCTCATTTGATACTGTTGGAATAGTTATGGGCCTTATGTGCTTAGGTAATGCCTTTTCAGGCATGGCAGCTGGAGGCTTCATAGTTAATCATGCTGATATAGGACCAAAATACACAGGAACACTGATGGGAATCACTAATATGATAGGCGCCATTCCAGGTATTATTGGAGTTTATTTAGCAGGTCTTATATTAAATGAGTTTGGCTCCTGGGCAGCAGTATTCTATGTCGTAGCAGGTGTAACTTTCTTTGGCATGATCTTTTATTTGATCTTTGCTAGTGCAGATAAGCAATTTGATTAAAAGGTTAAAAAAAAGCTGTTAACAGTTATAATTTTTCTATGCCAGACGCGATTCAAACCAATTTATCAGAAAAAGGAGTTTTCTTAATAAGCCTAAACAGGCCTGAAGTTCTTAATGCCATGAACAAGGACTTAATCATGGGTCTATTAGAAACTATGAATAAAATTAACGATGACCCAAAAGTCAGAACTGTTGTTATAACGGGAAAAGGTAGAGGGTTTTGTGCCGGAGCGGATCTCGCTAATGGTGGATGGCCTAACGACAAAAACAACTCCCCCGGTCAAGCAGCTGCTGTTAATATGGAAATAGGATTTAATCCACTTGTTAGAGCTATAACTAGTGGCAATAAACCCGTTATAACTGCTATCAATGGAATCGCTGCTGGAGGCGGTGTTGGTTTAGCACTAAGTGGAGATTTAGTAGTTGCAGCTGAATCAGCTAAATTTAAACTTGTGTTTGGACCACAATTAGGAATTATCTCTGACGTAGGTTCCTCTTGGTTTGTACCCCAGTTAATAGGTCGTGCTAGAGCTAATGGTATGGGTTTATTAGGGGAAGATATAGACGCTAAATTAGCTAAAGAATGGGGTTTGATATGGGATTATTTTCCTGATGATGATCTGTTAGATTCTGCACTTGACTTAGCAAATAAAATAGCTGATGGACCGATAGTGGGCCTGAAAGCTGTGGTTAAGGCTCATGATCATGCTCTGTCTACCACTCTAGATAAACAACTAGACTATGAGAGAGACACTCAGGAAGTGTTTCTTGATAGAGAGGAATTTAAAGAAGGCGTAAAAGCCTTTATAGAAAAAAGGAAACCTAACTTCAAGTCGATAAAGACTTAGTTTCTTAAGCATTGACTTCCATTGATATAAATTCCGACTTGGGCGAATATCGGAATGAAACGCAATTAAATAATGAACTCAATATTCTTAACTATGTTAGTTCTTGTAGTATTGCTTGTGGAGGGCACATAGGAGATTTCAATAGTATTAAAACTATTATTGAAGCCTGCAATGAACATGGTGTTGCTATAGGACCTCACCCCTCCTTTCCTGATAAAGAAGGGTTTGGTCGTAGAATGATCGACATAGGCCTTGAAGATCTAGAAAAATCTATTAGAGAACAAATTGATCTCTTTTTGGAGGTAGCAGATTCTTTATCAACACCTGTGAATCACATAAAACTACATGGTCTTCTTTACAACGAAGTATCAAAAAATAAGGAATTAAGCAGTCTATTCATAAATTTAGTAAATTCTTTCGAAAAAAAATTACCAATTATTGGACCAGCTCATTCCTTACTTGGTCAAATGTTAGAAGAAAAGGGTATGACTTTTATTCCAGAAGCTTTTATCGATCGAGCTTATAACGAAGACTTAACGCTTGTTGATAGAAATCAAGAAGGATCAATACTAAGTACGGTGGAAGAACAAATGAATCAAGCTCGAAGTATAGTCTGTGATCAGAAGATCGTGAGCAATAATAGATCTCTTAAGCTGAAAGCCAAAACTCTTTGTATACATGGTGACCACCCAAATTCGTTAGAAGTAGCTAAAGCTTTGACAGAGATGTTAAAGGAAGAAAAAATTAAAATTCAGACAAATTGAGTAATGTTTATCGATTTAATATTTCTGATTTTTCAGAAGACTTACTATTAGTAGAACTAGATCAAGCACCTGAGCATCTAAACTTCTCTTCTTTTTTTCTCTCTCTTTCTACGTACCTAAGGAAAAAGCTAGATTGGGTAGAGGTAGTAGCAGCGGAGAAATCTATAGCTGTTAAATACGATTATTTAAATATAACAGACTCAAAAGCCAAAGAATTAATCCTAAGTCAAGTTAAGGAGTTCGACTTTAAAGCTGAATCCAAAACAAAACCACTTCTACGGGTTCCTGTTTACTATTCAGATGAATTTGGACTGGATATAGAGCAGATTACAAAAACTAAGTCCATTACTATCGAAGAATTAATTAATCTCCACTCAAATATTGAATACGAAGTTAAGATGATTGGATTCAATCCGGGTTTTGCTTATCTCGGAGATTTAGACGAAAAGTTAAGAATCCCCAGACTATCTAAACCTAGAATTAATATTTTACCTGGATCAGTTGGCATAGCAGAAAATAGAACAGGCATTTATCCTTTTGGTGGACCTGGAGGTTGGAACATCGTAGGCAGGACACCGATAAAACTATTTGATGAAAATAAAGAAAATCCTTTCTTAATAAAACAAGACATGCGAGTTAAATTTGAACCAATTACAAAAAAAGAATTTGAAAGTTTTAACAAATAATATTTTATGGGTATTGAGATAATTTCATCAGGGTTACAAACTACTATTCAAGACTTAGGTAGAGTTGGTTGGCGCCATATGGGTGTTCCTGAATCAGGAGGAGCAGATAAGATCTCGTTAAAATTAGCTAACTTTATCTTAGGTAAACCTTTTAATTCCCCTGTCCTAGAATGTACCTTGACCGGACCTACCCTTAAATTCTCTTCACCCTACTCCGTGACTATCACAGGAGCAGACATGAATCCTAAGATTAATAATAAAGAAGTAGGGATGAATCAAGTTATTGAAGTGGAGCCTAAAGATATCCTTTCAATGGATAACTGTTCGAAAGGATGTAGATCTTATATAGCTTTTTCAGAAGATATCTTATCTGAAGACTTCTTAGGTAGTGCTTCAACCTATTTACCAGCTAAGTTAGGAGGGATTGAAGGCCTTCCATTAAAAGAAGGTTCTGTAATTAATACTAGGCCTTGTAAATCAGAAACTAACTCTCTTACAGAAGTAGATGTTAATTTAAGTATAGGCTTCGAAAATGAATGGAATATACGAGTAATTAAAGGTCCTGAGTTTAATTTAATTAAAGAGACATCAAGGGAAATTATTTTCTCTTCGATTTTTAAAGTATCAAACGATTCGAACAGAATGGGTAATAGACTTATAGGGGTAAAAGTTGATATATCAGATAACATTCAAATGGTCAGCTGTCCCATGGCTCCAGGAACTATTCAGTGCCCTGAGAATGGATTACCAATAGTCTTGGGATGTGACTCTCAAACTCTTGGGGGTTATCCTAGAATATTACAAATAGCTGCCACAGATCTGCATCTCATTGGTCAGCTCAGACCCAATGATACCGTTTCTTTTGAGAAGATATCCGTCGATCAAGCACGTAAGGAATTGATGAAACAAAATTCTTTATTCAATTATTTACAATAAAGTTAAAGCCAAAAAGAGCTTTGCCATTAAATGCAACTTAAGAATTTTTAGGAATGGCTAGAGCCGTCTACCCAGTCAATATGCTTTTCTTCAGGTGCCTTAACTCCTTCCAAACAGCCTAGGTTAACTGAATACTGATCAGGGTCCCTTCTTCTTTGATGATGAGTGTAAACACCACAAATATTACAAAAGAAGTGTTCGGCTATTTTTTTATTCCATTTATAAGAATTTAAAAACTCTTTACCCTGAATAAGAGAGAACTTTTCTTTAGGAAGAGGTTTCATAATGATGCCTTTTTTAATACACAAAGAGCAATCGCATCTATAAATATGTTTAAGAATATCCTCTTCATTAACTTCAATGAGGAATACTACTTTTCCACAATGACAAGACCCCTTCATTTAAGAATTAACTGGCTAGAGCTTCTAAGCAATCCCAATCTAAATCGGACATTTGACCGCTGGCATTCACAGGCTGTATACAAACATGATCAGCTCCAGCATCAAAATGGGCACTTATTCTTTCTTGAATAGCTGTTGCTGTGCCCCAAGCAAATGTTGTATCAATGAACTTGTCATTTAATGAATCTATATCTTCCTCGCTTAGTCCCATTCGAATCCAATTATTCCTGTAGTTAGGCAAACCTTGATAGATTGTAGAAACTTGTCTTGCTGCTTCTCTAGCCTTGGTTGGGTCTTTTTCCAAAACTACTTTCTGTTCAACACAAAGCCAAGAGTCTTTTCCTAACTTTTCTCTAGCCATGGCAGTGTGTTCAGGAGAAGTAAAGTAAGGGTGTGCCCCTTGTGTCATCTCAGCAGCCAGTTCCAACATTTTTGGGCCAAGCGCAGCTATAACCGTTGGGGGTTCTTCTTCATGTGACAGAGCTGTATAAGGTGACGCTTTCATACCTTCTAAATAACCTCTCATCGTCTTTACTGGAGGTCCATAATTTAATCCTCTTACTCCCTCTACCAGAGGCTTATGTGAAACTCCTAATCCCAACAAGAAACGGTTATTCGATTGCTCACAGAGAGATTTTTGAGCAGCCAAAGTAACACCCGGTTCTCGGTGATAAATATTTGCAATCCCTGTTGCAACATTGAGTTCTTTCGTATTTGAAAGAAGCCAAGAACTTAAAACCATAGGGTTTTTCCCTGTGGTCTCTGGAATCCATAATGTTGAATAACCCAGTGATTCTATCTTCTGAGCAGTAGTAGCCGCTTCAGAAGACGACATTGCATCAAAAAAATACCAAACTCCTAATCTTCCTAATTTCATACTAATCCTTAAGACAATAAAATTTTATATATGCGCAGCTTGTCCTCCATCAACTTCAATGGAGGTACCACTTACGTAAGAAGCTGCATTAGAACACAAGAATACAATTAAAGACGCCACTTCTTCAGAAGTTCCATATCTACCAACTGGAACTCCTTTGCCATTATTTTCTATAACCGATTCAGCTGTACTTCCAACCGCCTCAGCTATTTCATTGGCGGCTCTTTCCCACATGGCAGTGTGAATAAGTCCAGGCAAAACCGAATTAATTAACACCCCATCTGCACCATACTTCTTCGCTAATGACTTACTAATAGAAATCATTGCTGCTTTGGTGGCTCCATAGTCAATGAGTGCTGCATTAGGGTATTTACCTGCCGAACTGGAAACCATAACAACTCTACCCCATTTCTGTTCTCTCATGTGTGGTAAGAAAGCTCTGGTACAACGAACAGCCGATAATAAATTCAACTCGTGTAATGATCTCCAATCATCATCGGTCATGTAGAGGAAATTTCTTGAAGGCGATGCACCCACATTATTAATCAATATGTCAGTTGGCCCTGCTGACTGAACAGTTTCTATAAACTCGTTTGTTGAGTTTTCTTCACCCATATCAGCTGTTAATCCCTTAACGGTTCCCTTCCCTTTAGTCTTATATTTTGATAGTTCTTCAACAGAATCTTTTGTTCTAGCACAAAAGGTTACTGATGCTCCTTGATCGGCTAACATCTTTACTACTGCAGCTCCTATTCCTAAGCTAGCGCCTGTGACTACTGCTTTCTTTCCTTCTAAACTTAAATCAATCATCTGCTTAATTCTCCTTACAATAAGCTATTGCATCTCAATTGCAGTTTTAAAAGCAGGTCTTTCAGTAATTCTTTGAACATAGCTTTTTAAATTAGTCATTTCTTCAGCTACACAACCTAACCGATTACTCATAAAACATGAGTGACCCAACATAATATCTGCCGCGGAAAAATCTCCTATCAAATAATCTTTACCTTCTAAAGCTTCATTAACTGGAGCTAAAGACTTAGCAAGCAACCTTTGTGCCTGTCCGAGAACCGTCTCGTCTTGTCTTTCGGGTGGAAGTAAAATAGTTTGAACAATGATGGTATTTATAGGGGGCATAACCATACCCTCACAATAATGAAACCACTGGAGATAGTCAGGATAGTCTGAAGAATCTACCGCAGGCTTAAGGCCACCATTCTTATGGCGCTCTAGAACATACTCTACTATAGCTCCAGATTCATAGATTCTTATATCTCCATCATCTAAAACAGGTACACGGCCTAACGGATGCCTTTCCCTGTGTTCATCCGATTTTAAATCCTTGGGGTGGAAAGCCATTTTATTGATCTCATA
Organism: SAR86 cluster bacterium REDSEA-S09_B4; assembly: GCA_001628005.1. Lineage (GTDB taxonomy): Bacteria > Pseudomonadota > Gammaproteobacteria > Magnimaribacterales > Magnimaribacteraceae > AEGEAN-183. Next base: position 13,512 of record LUQU01000040.1, on the reverse strand, counting down.
AGGCAATTCCAGCTCTTCTAAAAGCCAAACAATCCTTCCTGCTCTTGAGTTTGGTGCAAAATGAAGTTTTAACATATTTTCTCCTTTATAAAAGATTGAATCTCGTTCCACATATATTAACTTGCGAATCCCCGGTCCTTAAATCAAGACTATCGGCAAGCTCTAATATTTCTTCTTTTCCTGGTGCCGACAAATCTAGGCCACCAAGACCTTCTGGTCGACCATCAGTGCAGTCAACAAATCTTAAAGATGCATTATCCAATTCCATAGTGAGTTCATTGGCTAAAGGAATCTCTGCTATATCACTCCATCTATTGGCTACATCTTCAGGATTATCGCATTGTAATTCCGCTGCTCTAATTCCATCTACTAATTTAGTATTCTTTGCTCTCTGCCAATCAGGCCCTGCGGGTGTCCAAGGTCCGTCAATGTCATGAGCTTCCTCTCCTAACTGTTCATCAATTTCAAAGAAAGTGGCACCAGTGTCTTTGGGGTGAAGCTGCATGTTGAGAAAATGTTCATTATCAAATTGATGGGCGATCCTTACCCCTAGTTCTTCGACCCTTGCTTTTCGAGGAGCATGATTATCACATTGAGTTATAACCATATAACCACCATCCCCACCTCTACGATCTAAATAACGACCACCTGCTGTGTTCTCTTCAACAGGAGCCACTACTTCCAAAAATTGATTGCCTATAGGAAATAATGCATTCTCAAGACCAAAGAAAGCTACCCCTGGATCTCTAAAACAAACATTAATACCAAGAACTTTGTTTAACTGTTCTTCTACAGGTTTCAACTCTCTAGCTACCAAGCAAATCTGTCTAAGTCTTAACCACATTTATTATTCTTTAATCTTTTTGATAATTAGCTTCAAAAACCGCTTCTCTTTCTTCTTTCATCATACCAACAGTTTCATCCATAAATCTATTTCTGTCTTCTCGAGTTTCGAAGACCCAGATACAGATACAATCACTACTGTGATATATTGCTTTTAGTTCATCATTTATCTCGTTGATTTCTTTAGGTATTTTAGTCTCTATACAAATCATATTTAAGTAATAAATTAGCTTACATCTAGACGATTAAGGCATTTTTTTGGCAATAGGTAGTAACCATAACCCCAACCAAGTGCTAAAAAATCCCTTTAAAAAAACATGAATAGTAAAAGGTATTGACCAAATCCAACTGGCTAAAACATCAGGAAAAATAAAGTAGCTAAAAGGTCTTATCCAAGAATAAAACCAGGGTAACTTCTCGCTCAAGAAAAGTTCATTGGTTAGAGAGATAACTGTAGCTTCTGAGTTAAATACTACTGCCAAGCCCCACAAAAAAAAGATTAATTGGAAAGGCGTTGTCCAAATACAGACATACGCGAAAAATATTAAGAAAGATTTCACAGTAATATTATTATTTAACTCTATTCTACCTTACTCTTTTTTGTACCAATCTAAATAAGTCCCCATTACAGAAGAAAATTCCTCTCGACCACTAAGGTCTAAAAGATGGCTATATACTTTAGGATTATTCTTGGGACCATTTTTAGATATTAAATCCAGCCCTTTATTTTTTAAAATTTCTTCGTAATGACCTTCTCTAAGAAATTGAGCGAAATCACACACGAATGAAATATCAGCAATGGTTAAATCCTTTCCAGCGATATACGAGTTATTAGATAAAGACTCTTCTAGTCCAGACACATAAAACTCGTAAGCTGCAGCCATTCTTTTATACCCTTCCTTAGTTAAAGTTTCTATTTCAAGCAGGTAAACCTGGGCCTCTCTGGCAAACACTAGACCGGCATCTAGATAGCTATCAATTCTGGAAGCTTCATAGTTATTACTTCCGTATAAAGTTGAATGGTTTCCTGCCCTAGCTACCGCACGTAATATGCTGTTTGATTCAAACACCCCTATGTTACCTTCTGGACTAAAAGCCGCGGGTACAGTCCCGAAAGGATGTGCTTTAAGAAAATCATCGGTTTTATAGAGAGCACCCGAAAATCCTCTTTTACCAACTCTGAAATGAGGGCTGTTCTCACTCATCTCCTGTTCCTCCAATTCTCGAGGATTTGAATCCCAAAGCCATTTTCCTAATTGCTTAGGCTTATCGCCTATGACTTCAACACTTACTTCACAAATATTTCCAGCAATTACTGCTTTCCATACCCGCGGGTTAGGTAAATAAGAAAATATCTTTAAAACTTTTTCCAATTACTCTTCGTATTTATAAGACAATGATTTCTTATAGCCTTCACGCTCAAAAAGCATGTCTGTCCATCTCTTAATATTTGGTTTAAAAGCCTGTTCTATTCCTAGAGAACCGGCTAAATGAATAGCATAACTGACACAGATATCTGCAATAGTTAGTCTATTACTACACAGATATTCCCTGTCTTCTAAAGTTTTTTCTAAAAGTCTTAACCTGGCAACAAACCATCTCCTGTAGCCTTCCGCAGCAGCATCTGCTACTCCCGGTTCCTGGATCGTATATCTAAGTACTACAGTTTGCGGAAATGTTAATGTTGCATCAGAGTGAGCTAACCAATTTAGATAAGTTGCAAAGTCATCTTCATCTGGCTTGACTTGTAAATCTGTTGGTCCATATTTCTCTACAAAGTACAGACACATTCCAACAGACTCAGTCATCCTGACATCACCATCTTCAAGATATGGAATTGTTCCTAATATATTAGTTTCGAGATACTCCGGTTTAAAAACACGAGGTGGGAAAGGCAGCATTTCAACTTCGTAATCAACCCCCATTTCTTCTAGTGTCCAAATAGGTCGCACCCCTCTTGAACCATCGCAGTTATAAATCTTTATACTCATTTAAATCTCCTATTCTAATTTTATTTATTATTTCGATAAAAAGCCTTTCTTTGGTTTTTTAGGTGTCTGATATTCAAAAGGAAGAGTATCTGGAATAACTCTAACTGGTGTAGTTAATTTTAAATTCAGTCCAAATGGAGTTTCGTAAGTCATCTCTATGAAATACGCTTTCCAGCCTTTTTTTGGTTTTGTTGGTTTTCCCAAATAAGTACCATCTTCATTTCGTTGCAGAACTTTAGACTCCCAGCTATTTCCAATAGTGTCTTTCCTAAAATCTCTAGCTTTTTGATTGGTAGCACTCCACATAATGACTTCTTTAACTTTACTCTCTGAAAGAACTCTAATACTCCCATCTTTTTTTAATTCCCACGAAAATTTAGGTCTATCTACACCATTTAATATACTGGCATAGAAAGCCAATATTGTTTCTAAAGCATCTGTTCCTTCTGAGACATTGTGGTTTGCATTAGGAACATATCTCAAATATTTCTCTCCTGGTAATTCATCAAAATAAAATTGAGAAGAAGTTGGAAGAAAGAATTCATCCCCAGCAGCATTCACTAACAATTTAGGCATTTCGAATCTTTCTTTCATGCTAAATGGATCAACTAATCTGATTAAAGATCTCATTTCTTCAGAAGCCCACCAATCAGTAATCTCCATATCAACATAATCTTGGATTGCGGGAGCCCAAAAACCGTAAACATTCCAATGATGCATAAAAGAAGGTTCAAGATTAAGAAGGTCAATTACAACAGGTACTATTGCTTCCACCCTGTCATCCACACCAGCAGTGGTCCAAGTTGTCCAACCTCTTTTAGATGCCCCCGTAACAACAAATTTTTTAATTTCTTTATCTTCTTCTTCCAAGAGAACTGATTGGATTGTATCCATCGCAGCTACAGCACTTTTGGTCATAGCCATGCGCAGAGGCCATCTTTCTTCTCCTGTAGTTAAATATTTGTCCCAGGAGTAAGCAATAATTGCATCCTCCCAACGGGGTTTGTTTTCTCCTACAAAAGTTAAAGGTTGGTTAGGTACCATACCTAAGGTAGCAACTACAGAGTTAGTCGCTTTAGCATATTCAAGAGCTAACTGATCAGGTTCTTTCGGAACACTCCCATCATTATCCCCTCCTCCTATCACTAACATGCCTGTTGTATGTTTTATTTGATCTGGACTTACAATAATGAGCCAATGCTTCCATTTAGTCCTATTGATATCTTTATTTGTTAAGAAGGTCTGCGAGGTAAGATCAACAATATAAGTGGTAAAACCTTCACCTGTGATTCTCTCGATAACTTCATACTTATAAGACTCATCTACTGAATGGACATAATCATCTAAAGCTGTCTGATTAAACTCAAACCTTGGTTCAGCAACTAAAGAATTTGTAAAAAGTAGAACTAAAAATAAAATTCTTTTCATTTCCTTATCCTTCCTACTATTTTATTCGCTTTCAGAATTTCTAGATATCAAATATTTTATGCCAGTTTGTATGCAACTTTCTTTCTTGTTACTCTTAATTCATTAAAAATCTTTTGAGGAGAAATCTTGTCTAATCCAAGTAATTCAGAAAACGGAAGTCTTCAATCTAATATGCGTAAGGTAGCTTTGACTGCACTCGCCGGTACCAGTATTGAGTGGTATGACTTTTTCCTTTACGGGGCAGCTGCTGCCTTAGTTTTTCCAACAGTTTTTTTTGGTGAGGTAGAGCCAGCTACTGCTTATATCTTATCCTTTCTTACATTTGCTGCTGGCTTTATAGCTAGACCAGTCGGAGGCATAATTTTTGGACACTTTGGAGACCGCGTAGGCCGAAAAAGGACCCTAGTGATGGCATTGCTATTAATGGGAGTTTCCTCCACTTTGATTGGACTTTTACCTCCTTATGCAATGATTGGAGTTGCTGCTCCCATTCTTCTAACTTTACTAAGATTTGCACAAGGATTGGCTATAGGCGGTCAATGGGGAGGTGCCATGTTACTGGTTACTGAAAGCGCTCCAGATGATAAAAGAGGATATTACGGTGCTTATGCTCAAGCAGGTGCACCGGTTGGTGTCATTCTTGCAAACCTAGCCTTCATATTTACCAGTGCCCTCGTTTCAGAAGAGTTTTTTATGACATGGGGTTGGAGGATTCCTTTCTTGGTCAGCGTCCTGCTCATTGGTATTAGTATGTATATTCAACTTAACCTTGAAGACACTAAAGCCTTTAGAGAGCTTGAAACCTCAAGTAAAGAAAAGCAAGAGACTAAAACTGCCACGCCAATTATTCGCTCACCCATCATTGAGGCTGTGAGAAAATACCCTCGAAGGATACTACTTGCTGCTGGGGCTTTTTTATCAGTCCAGGTTACTTTCTACATCTTAATAGCCTTCCTATTAGCCTATGGAGTTGCCAGTGCCGAAATGTCACGAGATGACATGTTAGCTGCTGTATTAATTGCTTCGGCCATAATGGTTCCTATTCAATTTGTATTTTCAGCTTATTCAGATCGACACGGAAGACGGGGTATATTTATGTTAGGAGCAGCGTTAACTGCGGTTTGGGCTTTTGCAATATTTCCCTTAGTAGATACAGGTAATTTTTACCTTATAATCTTAGCCATAGCTGGTGGACTTGTCTTTTTAGCCATGATGTATGGGCCTCAGGCAGCCTTTTTTACTGAGCTATTCAGTACAGAAGTAAGATATTCTGGAGCTACTCTTGGTTATCAAATTGGAGCAATTTTAGGCGGAGCTTTCGCGCCTAGCATTGCAGCTCTGCTTTGGACGGATTACGACATCATATGGGTATCTGTATACATTGCTGTAGCATCTTTATTAAGCTTAATATCTGTTTATATGCTAACTGAGACCTATCAATCCGATTTGTCCGATAACTAAAAGTAAACTTTAAATTAACTTTTTCAGACCTTTTCAGTCTTAGAGTTACCTAGGGCTGTAAAAGCTTTTTTTGCTGATTCTTGTATTCCTACTAGATCTTCATTTGTATGAGCTGTGGAAATGAAGTGGTTGTGCCAACCAACCATATACACCCCATTTTTTGTGCAATGGTCTATCCAAGAAAAATGCGTTTCTCTATCAACCCCATCTAATCTGTAATAAGGCATAGCTGGGATTCCAGAAGCAATTAGTTTAAACCCACAATCTTTAGCCGTTCTAATAAGTGCTTTATTTAATCTTTCTCCAAAATCTGTCATCTTATTAGCGGCATCAGATTTTTTCAGTTCCAATAAGGTAGCTTTAGCTGCTGCCATAGGCGCAGCACTAAAGAACTGAGTTCCAGTAAAATAAACCTTTTCGGCTGTGTTTTTAAGATCATTACTACCCACTAGAGCGGACAGTGGATAACCGTTTGCTATTGCTTTACCAAAACAGATTAAGTCCGGCTTAAATCCATAAGCCACATTTGATCCCGAAATATTAATCCTGAAACCTGCACGAACATCATCAACTATTAAAATAATTCCATTCTTCTGACAGAGGGATGACACCTTTTCCCAATATCCTTCTTGAGGGAGTTCATTGTCTCTAAAAGCAGGGTGGTTATATGGAGAGGAGATAAAACAGGCAATTTCATTAGGGTGATCAGATATTATCTTTTCAAAAGAATCTAAATCATTCCACTCAACTGTTAAAACTTGGTCTGTTGCTGAAGACAAAGTCCCTGGGCTACCTTCAGGTTGCATCCAAGGAGCAACTCCGTGGTAACCATCTCGAACTTTGATAATCTTTTCTTTTCCCGTAGCTTCCCTAGCAATCATAACTGCTAGACTTGTGCTATCCCCTCCATTCTTTCCGAATAGTGCCCAATCAGCAGCATCCACCAGATCCACCAATTCTGTTGCTAAATCAATCATGACCGGCGAAGCAAGACTTACAGTATTCCCAAGTCCATATTGAGTCTTAGCCGCTTCATCTACTTCAGGATGGTTATAACCTAAGATCGATGGGCCATAAGCACACATAAGGTCTATGTATTCGTTATCATCTACATCCCAAAAATGTGAACCTTCAGCTTTAGAAAAAAATACAGGACCATCGTCTCTTATCGCATACTTATAATGACCAAAAACACCTCCAGGTATAACTTCTTTAGCCCTTTTTAATAATTGATGTGACTTTTTTGTATTAGAACTACTCATAACCAATCATTTAATTATTAATCGAAATAAAGTGTCTAACAAGTCTATTTGTAAATTCTTCATAATTTTAAGTAACTAAGTTAGGACATTCTTCTTCAACAAAAGGTCTTAATTCTGATAAGGATTCGTGCAAAGCCGTTATTGCTTTTTCTATCTCCTTTTCAGTCATAGCCGTGCTAGTACAAAACATCAGACGTGAAGCTGACATAACCCCATTTCTTAACATAGTTAGATGTAAGAGATTTCCTATATGCTTACTGGCGTACAGACCATCCATAAAATCTCTTGAATCATTCGACGGTTTATTTGAAAAGTTAATATTAGTGAGAGAACCTATTCCGTTAGCATTTCCTAATATTTTGGCTTGGGAAAATGCTTGATTGAAACCTGTCCTCAATTTTTCCGCTAAGTCATTAATTCGATTACATTCTTTTTCATCAAATGCTCTCATTGCGGGTAACCCTGCTGACATTGTCAACGCATTCCCAGAAAAAGTGCTGGCATGCATAACAGGTTCAGGCATTTCGGGGCTAAATAGTTTCATCAATTCACTTTTTCCCCCTATAGCACCTACTGGTAGACCTCCTCCAATAATTTTACCCATACAGGTCAAATCTGGAGTTATATCAAAAAAACTTTGGGCGCCACCTTGGTCTATTCTTAAAGAAATGACTTCATCAAAAATTAAAATGATGCTGTGTTTAGTAGCAGAATCTCTAAGAGCCTGAAGGAATTCTTTTGTCGCAGGGACCATGCCCATTGATCCAAGTACAGGTTCGACAATAATGGCAGCTAATTCCGAAGCATATTTCTCAATAAGCGCCTCGGCCATACTAGGTTGGTTATACGGACAAATGACCGTATCCTCTAAAACACTGTCTGGAAAACTTCCATCCACAGGAAGAGAGTTAGGCTCCTCAAGATCTCCTCGAGTCTTAGGAAAGGGTGCTAGAGATACTTCTGCCATTTCGTAGCTGCCATGATAGCCCCCTTCCATCTTCATAATTTTTTGTCTGCCAGTAGCGGCTCTTGAGCACCTTATAGCCATCGTTGTTGATTCCGTTCCTGAGCTTGTAAAACGCATTTGTTCTACAGAAGGAATTCTTTCAGTGATTAATTCTGCTAACTCAATTTGATTCTTACTAGGTGCAGCATAAGCTGAACCTAAGGAAATTTGTCTTTGAACTGAGTCCACTATCTGTGGATGCGCATGTCCATGTATCAAAGAAGTAAAGTTATTCATGAAATCCAAAATTTGGTTTCCATCAACATCGGTTAAAACGCAACCAGAGGCCTCCGAAATTGATAGAGGGTAAGGGCTATAATGTGCACTTGCCCTTGTATCTCCTCCAGGAAATACCTTTTTAGCTTTGACAGCTAAGTTTTCAGAAGTGGGACTAAAATTCTTATACTTAGTAACAATTGGATGTTCTTTTGAACTCATTTTTTTAAGTCTTTTTACTACTTTTCTCTTTTATTAAATTGCCAGATTGTATGTTCATCAATTTCCTCTCTTTCTAATATCAAGTCAAGAAATTCACCTTTTAACCAACTCTTGTATTGATTGATTGAGAAATCACTATCTGCTCTACCTCCGTTACCACCAGCAATAACAAATTTTGCATGCAGAGGGTCGGCAAGATCTACTACCAATCGATAAGCTGGCCCATGGAAAACTCGGTAAGGAATTTCATCTCCTTTTGCCCTTCCGGGTCCCTTACCAATATGCATTGCCATTCCTAAAGTAGTGGGACTACCGCCAATCTCATCTGGTCCTAAAGTTAAGTCTTTCCAAGTTGATTCTTTATGAAGACTGTGCCAAAACTCTATTTTATGCAAATCACCCCATCGCCAATTAGATGGATCATCACCTAATGAAACCTTAACCCTATCCACAATTACTCTCATTTCTTTCTGGATTAAATCCTTCAAAGATTTTTCATGTTCTTTCCAAGGTGATTCTGGGTTACTAAAAGAGCTGATGTCAAAAAGGTTGAGTCCAGGAGCTCCCAAAGGTAAAACTTTTAAAAATTCATCATTTAATATTCCATGCATGTGGTTACGCTGCCAAAAACGATCCAAAAAAGGATAGTAGAGGCAGGCACCAACGGAATTTATATCTGCACGACAATCCCACTCTTCAAGCAGTTTTGATGCCAAACTGAGTTCTTTATCTTCACTCTGATTTAGTATCTTAAGTAAGTCTGGCAAAATTTTCTTTGCCCTCATGTCTAATAAATCTAACTGCATCCTACAAAAATCTTCAACACTAAACTTTTCCTTTTCTTTAAGCAGCTCAGTTATCCGATCAGCCCTAGCGCTATGAGTTGGAAAGTTATGGATATAAAATTCACCCTTTTCCTTCATCGTGTCGTTATTGGCTGTCAAAGTAAAACCACAAGCTGGGTTTTTTTCTACTTTCAATTGTTCAGGTTTTGCTAGAGGAAATTTATATTTCTCCTCCCAACCCGCTAAAGGCACACTACCAGTTACTCCCTTTCTGACAGGAGTGGTGGTAGCGATGTATCTTTCTAAGTTGCTCTCTTTATCAACACATATTATGTTGTTAACCAGAGGGCATAGTTCATTTTCGAATAATAAGTCACCAAATTCCTTAGCCGACTTGGCGGTCGGCAATAATGCCAACGCTCCTGCTGAAGTAGCCTGATCCATTAAAGACCAGTAGAGACTTGTTTGATATTTTTGCGCTGTAGAATCTGACATTCCCATTTCTTTCATAAACGGTTCCAACAAAACACCATGAGCAGTCTTTTGAATGCAAACTTCTTTACTGGACTGGTCTTTCACATCAATAGTCTCAGTTTGCATTACTAATGGTTTGAAACCAGAATGGGTTTTACTTTCATTTTCTTTAATCTCTTCAATGAACAAGTCATAACAATCAACAAAACCGGTGGTGAGTCCCCATGCAATATCGTTTGAATATCCCATCATGAAATAAGGGACTCCTGGAAAAGCTGCTCCGAAAGTATTCCAAGAGCCAGCGTTTAAGTGAACGTAAAAGAAAGTGTTTGGTATCGTAAAGGGTTGATGGGGATCTGTAGCCAGCAAAGGCTTTCCTGACTCTGATAATTCACCTGTAATTGCCCAATTGTTACTTCCAGAAAAAGAAGGGATATTTATCAAGGGGTAAGCTAGGTTAATCATTTTGGGATCTAACTTCTGCAAAGGTTCTTTTAATTCTTCAACTAAATTTCTATCTTGTTCTGAAAAATGAAGAACATGATTAGAGAAATAATCCACCCCATGTGTAGCCATTAATCGTCCCAAAACCATCTTCTCGGTCCAACTCTTATGTTGAAACCAAGAAGTAAACCGGTACCTTGCCGCTATATCTGCCCTGTTAAATTCTCGTAGCTCTGCTCCGGCATGTGAAAATTCTGGTGGAATTTCATCTAAAGAATTTACGTAACTATTAAGCCCTTCAAGATAGGCATCAACGATCCAATCTCCTTCGCTTTTTGGGAGATGGGTATGACCTCCATGAACATTAAATGCTCTCTGGAAAGCGTCTTGTGTTATGAATCTTTCTCCTAATAAAGCTGCGGCTTGACCATTGGCATAAGCGCAACTTAAATGAATTTGCCATAACCTTTCATAGCCAGCTGCATAACCCATACCTCTATAAGCATCAGCTACAGAGTTGGCGTAGATGTGAGGAATTCCTAATTTATCCCAAACTATCTCAAAAGGCGCATCGGCTTCAGCGATTTTGTACTTCAAAATAAACCTGATGGTTTAATCATTAGTAGATACCCATAAACTCAACTCTTAAGGGTAGTTTGGAGGAGGTGTAAAGCCCCCTATTTCTTGTGCTACCAAGCGTGTGAAATCTATGGTTTTAAGGTCATTGTATTCTGCCCCGACTGCTTGCAAGCCAATTGGCAATCCAGCTTTTGATAGACCGGTCGGGAATACAGTACTGGGTAGATGCGCTACGGTTATAATTCCTGCCCAGAAGACTTGCTGAAAATAATCCTGTTCTTCATTATTAACAGTTAGCTTTCTATTAAGATAGTCACCTTGATCGTGTGGAAATGCATCGGTTGGCATCTGGGGGCAGATCAAGATATCCCATTCTTTAAAGAAGCTGTCCCATTTGTTTCTGAGCCTAAATCTATCGTTACTATATTTAAGCCATTCACTGTGCTCTTGAACAGTAAATCGGTTTAAGTTGTCCTGGATATTAGGGTCTTCAGGTAGATTCTTGCTGGCTTTCCGCATTTGTTCTTTTTCTTCCTCCGGTGTATCTGCACCCATTACACCCCAAAGTAGACTGCTATAAGTTTCAAAGCTTGCTTCAAAATCAATATCTGGGCGTGCTACATCTGAAACCGTTGCTCCCGTCTTAGCTAAGGTGTCTGCAACCGATTGCACTCTGTCCGTCATTTCAGTAGATACTGGTGCCATTATATGGTTGGGAAGAATTGCAATCTTGAAGTCACTTAGTTTAGTTTTACTTGGTTTGTCTAAAGCTAACTGCCAACCGCGTCGGTCTGTTCTGCCAGGCCCTGCTACTACATCCATCGCTAAAGCGAGATCTTCTGCACTTCGAGCCATTGGTCCAACAACAGCAATATCGGCAGGCATATAGCTACCTGGTAAATTATGTCCTTCATCCGAAACAATACCCCAAGTAGGCTTATGCCCATAGATACCACAAAAATGAGCTGGATTTCTAATTGATCCCCCTATATCTGAACCTGCTTCTAAGCCTGTAAGACCTGCCGCGAGAGCAGCTGAAGATCCACCTGAAGACCCTCCTGGAGTCCTAGTTAAATCCCAAGGGTTGTTGGTGGTTCCATATACATCATTAAAACTTTGAAAGTCAGCTAAACTAAGAGGCACATTAGTTTTACCAAAAAAAACTGCGCCTGCTTCCTTGAGGCGAGTTACTGAATCAGCATCTGAATTCGCTATATTCTCACTAAATTCAGGGTAACCCCAAGTGGTAGGCAGTCCTTCAATATCATAGGCCTCTTTGATAGTCATCGGCACTCCGTGTAGAGGACCCAAATCTTCGCCTTTGGAAAGTGCAGCATCTGCAGCTTCTGCAGCTTTTCTACCTCTTTCAAAATCTCTGACAACCACCGCATTGATGTCGCCATCATATCGCTCCACCCTATCAATATATAAGTCAGTTAACTCTCTGCTGCTCACTTCTTTATTTTTGATTGCAGCAGCAAGTTCAGTAGCAGAAGAAAATGCATCGACCATCTATAGACTCCTTATCTATATAGATTAATTAAATTCAATAACCAGTCAATTATTTCAAGATTAGTTTCACTATCCAAGATAAATTTTCGTCCAGGACCTTTATTCGCATTCCAATAAATGTGGCTGGAAGACTATATTCCAGCTTTGAGTCGAGCTTTAATTAACGGTAACTGAGCTTGACCACGAAAGGGTTCAGAACCTATCAAAAAAGTAGGTGCTGTACTTATCAATTGAGATAGAGCAACCTCCCTGGCTTTTGCAAGATGTTCTAGCCCTTTACCCGCAACATACTTCTGCCACCCATTGATAAATGTACCGTCTTGGATGGACTTAGAAAACTCGTTTTGTATAAGTCTAGTAGCCAAATACAAAGGCTCAATATCTTGGGGCAAGTCTATTTTGCCTTCATCCTGCCAAAGATGAACAAAAACTTGCTGCACATAATCATCAATGGCATCGTTACTGGCCTGCATCTCATGCTGCAGCCACAACAATCCCATATCAGCAAACTGACAATCTGTTTCTCGGTATATATTAGCTAAATTATGAGACGCATATCTCTTGATATTATTAGCATGATATTCACCGCGAATACGGTAATGCTTAGTGCTTCGATCCTCGTCAGCAACCTCTTCTGATGGCGCTCTTAAGGGTTTGCTTACAAAAGGCCGCCAATCAACTAAAATCCCTTCACTTTTTAGAGCAAGAAGGCTATGCATAGCTATATAACTTTCGGGGCTTTTAAAATTAAAATAAGTGGTTAATTTTAGAGGTGTTACCTTTAACTCAGGAGCTGAACTGGGATCTGATGCAGATTTATTAAGAGCCTTATTATTCACCTCAGGATCAAGAAGATAGGCCATATCTGGTGCTTTCCCTTGACGACCACTTAAAAGCCAACGAATCCGCGGTAGATGTTCTCGCCCAAAAAATTTTTCATGTTGAGGATCAGTTTCAGACTCACCCGGTAAAATATAAGTAGGAACTCCATATATCCCAGCGTCAAAGGATGATTGCTGTAAAAGGTTATTTAAAGCAGCACCGTCAGACTCAGCATACTCAAGAAATCCATCAATCGGAGCATTAATTTGTTCTAACAGATTAAGAATTGACGTTACGTCTTCAGCATCAAACTCTCGCTTCCAAAAAGAATCATAAATTTCATCAATATACCTTTCTAAAAGACTACCTTCAGAAGATTGTTCGGATAAACTAGAAAGCTTCTTTAACCAAAGCATCCCAATAGCAGGCAGATCTGTATTCCAAATTTTTACTGTACCTCGTATGGT
>LUQU01000004.1 GCA_001628005.1 SAR86 cluster bacterium REDSEA-S09_B4 | reverse complement strand
CCCTTTATATCTGATTGACTTAACAGGACTTTTATCTAACCAAGGAACAAAAGCTATAATGACCATTGCCCCACCCATCACAACAAACCCTAAGAATTTAGCGGTTAAAGGTCCGATAGGAAAAGTAATAGCCCGCAACATTGCATAGTAAGGTGTGTAGTACCAAGCTGGTACTATATGCTCAGGTGTCTTTAAGTTATTTGCTTCTTCGTAATTAATATACTCAATAAGATAACCACCTCCATCTGGAAAAAAGAAAATAATAAAGCAAAAGATGATCAGGAAAATACCTATAGCAAACAGATCTTTCACAACATCATAGGGGAAAAAAGGAACAGAATCTAAAGGTACACCATCTTCATCTAGGTGCTTCTTTATATCTATTCCCTCAGGGTTATTTGATCCAACTTCATGCAATGCAACAATATGTACAAAAACCACAGCAATAAGAGCTAGTGGCAGAAGGACCACATGAAAAGCAAAAAGCCTGTTCAGTGTTATCCCAGAAATTAAATAATCTCCTCTAATCCATGTTAAAAGTTCCTCTCCAAAGATGGGTATAGAACCAATCAACGATAATATTACTTGAGCTGCCCAAAAAGACATTTGTCCCCAAGGCAACACATAACCTGTGAAACCTTCAGCTACAAGTATGATATAAGTTAACCATCCCAACACCCATAGAAGTTCTCTTGGTTTTTGATAAGAGCCATACAAAAGACCTCTGAACATATGAAGATAAATAAGCAAAAAGAACATTGAAGACCCAGTGGTGTGCATATAGCGAATAATCCAACCATAATCAACATCTCTCATAATGTATTGAATGGATGCAAAAGCTTGTTCATCTGTAGCCACATAATTCATTAACAACCAAATGCCTGAGATTAATTGTATGACTAAAACTACAATTAAAAGAACACCTGCCAGATACCAGAAATTCTGTCCTATTGGTGCCGGATATTTACTTAGATGCCTTTCAAAAGTATCAGTTAAAGGAAATCTATCGTCGACCCAATTTAATAACCTAGTAAACATTAAGTCACTTCCTCATCTTCTCCTATAACCAGCACATCTTCGGTCTCATAATAATGTGGTGGGACAGGTAAGTTTGTGGGTGCAGGAACTCCTGAATAAACTCTTCCTGCTAAATCAAATTTGGATCCATGACAAGGGCAAAAGAAGCCTCCTTGCCAATCGGAATCAAAATCCGTTGTTCCTAGTTCAGGGTAAAACTTAGGTGCACATGATAAGTGCGTGCAAACAGCTTCTAAAACCACTATCTCCTCTTTTCTAGATCGGTATGGATTTTTAGCATAATCGGGCTGTTGTTCTTCTTCAGAATCTGGATCAGAAAGTCTAGATAAATTTTTGTTTAAAGCGTCTAATGATTCCTTAGTGTGTCTAACTATGTAGATAGGGATTCCTCTCCATTCAACCAACATCATTTCTCCTTCTCTGAGTTTGCTAATATCTGCTCTTGAGGGAGCGCCTGCTGCTTTTGCTTGTTCGCTTGGATTAAATGCTGCAACAAATGGAATAGCTGCTCCAATAACAGCTCCAGTTCCAACGATTGAGGTAGCAGCAATTAAGAATTTTCTTCTTCCTGGATTAGAAGGAGTTTTTGGCTGCATATTATCTTTTAGAGTATTGAGGCCTTTTTCTAGCTTTTCTTAAACCAACTTTTTTTCTTTCAACCTTCCTTGAATCTCTTGTTAAAAAGCCTTCTTTTTTTAGAGCCATTTTGAGACTTTCATCATATTCCACAAGGGCCCTAGCAATACCAAGTTGAATTGCACCTGCTTGTCCAAAGCTTCCTCCACCCTTAACAGTAGCCATAATATCTACTCCATTAGACATTTGAACAGCCTCTAGAGGTTGTCTAACAACCATTCTTGCTACTTCCCTGCCGAAATAGTCATCTAATTTCTTTTTATTAACAGTAATTAAACCTGATCCTTTTGCTAAAAAGACTCTAGCTTTTGAAGTCTTTCTTCTTCCTACTGTAACTATTTGATCCAACTTTATTCCTTAAATATTAAAATGTATCTAATGTGTTTGGGTTCTGTGCTTGATGAGGGTGATCATTATCCTTATAGATCTTAAGCTTTGTAAGCATTTTTTTTCCCAGTTTATTTTTGGGTAACATCCCCTTAACTGCCATTCTAATGGCATCTTCAGGAGAGTTCTCAATAACTTTATCTAAAGATTTTGATTTTATTCCTCCGGGATAGCCTGAATGTTTAAAATATTTCTTTTGGTTCAGTTTGTCCCCAGTTACATTAATTTTGTTTGCATTAATTACAACTATATAATCCCCTAAATCTGCATTAGGGGTGAATTCTGGTCTGTGTTTACCTCTTAACCTTGAGGCTAAAGCACTTGCCAGTCTCCCTAAAGTCTTATCCTTGGCATCTACTAGAATCCAAGATTGTTCTATATCTGACTGTTTAAAACTCTGGGTTTTCATTGAAATTGTTACCTTAGGGAAAGCGCGCGCATTTTAATCTACTACCTAGGGTTGATACAACAGGAACTTTAATAAAATTAAAAATTTTTAACTGAAAAAAACTGTTTTTCTTTGTTATTTCTCATCATTATATTAACCTTCAAACATGGCGATCTTTACTTCTAAAGAATACTTACCCTATTTAACGGCAGTTTTGGTTGGAGTAATATTAGGTGTTCTCATTTTTACTTTTATTAACAAAAATAACTTTCCGGCTGAAAATGAGATTATTTCTAAAAATCAAATTGGAAATTCTTTTAATGAAGCAGTAAATAAAGCATCTCCTTCTGTTGTAAATATTTACAGTGATGTACTTGTTAATGATAGGAGATCTCAATCTCCATTTTCAGATAGATTTAATTCCATTTTTGGGCTTAATAAAGCTAGAATACAATCAAGTTTAGGTTCTGGGGTAATTTTTTACTCTAATGGTTATATCCTTACAAATCAGCATGTTATAGGTGACAAAAACGTAGGAATTACTGTTGAACTTTCAAATGGTCTAAAAGAAAAAGCTAAAATAATAGGAATTGATAAAGGAACTGATTTAGCAGTATTAAAAATTGACCAAAATGAAGAGCTGTCCTCAATAGAGATAGCTAATTCTGATAATCTAAAGATTGGAGATATAGTTTTAGCTATTGGTAATCCTTACGGATTAGGACAGTCTGTAAGTATGGGGATAGTCAGTGCTACTGGAAGAGAGTTTAATAATCCTTATTCAGATTATATTCAAACTGATGCTTCTATAAATCGAGGTAATTCAGGGGGTGCCTTAATAGATACTTCAGGAAGGTTGGTTGGTATAAATACCTTGATAAGAAGCAGTACAGGCGGATCAGAGGGCATAGGACTTGCTATACCCTCTGCTAGAGTATTGGGAATCATAAATGATCTTATACAGTACGGGGAAGTTAAAAGAGGATGGTTAGGTTTTGGAATAGATAGAAGAGTTTTAGCAACACAAAATTTATTAAAAATAAGCTTTGTATATCCTAATGGACCTGCCAAAGAAGCTAATTTAGAAGAGGGAGATATAATTATTGAAATAAATGAACAAAAATCTTCTTATCCTCTTTTATTTCAGGAGTTTGCGAGATCTAAACCTGGAACAATTATTAAATTTAAAATTTTAAGAGATGGAGACTACTTAAATATAGATCTTCTAACTTCTATAGTTTCTACCTAAATTTATTTTTTTTCTAGAATAAAATGAGGTCATGTTCGTAGAATTAGGAAATCCTTTCAATATCTGCTCCAAGAATATTCAATTTCTCTTCTATCCTTTCATAGCCCCTGTCTATATGGTAAATCCTATCAATTTGAGTGGTTCCCTTTGCAACTAAGCCGGCTAAAACTAAACTGGCTGAGGCTCTGAGGTCTGTAGCCATTACAGGAGCTCCTACCAAATCCTTAATGCCTTGAATGATAGCTGTATTTCCTTTTAAAGAAATCTTTCCTCCCATTCTGGCAATCTCTTGTACGTGCATAAATCTATTTTCAAATACATTTTCTGTGACAGTGGCTGTACCGTTTGCTATAGAGTTAAGGGCAATAAATTGAGCTTGCATGTCAGTTGGGAAGGAAGGGTATGGTCCTGTACTTAAGCTTGTAGCTTTTGGTCTATTTATTTCCATTTTCAAAGATATCCAATCTTCCCCAGATTTAATTAATGCACCGGCTTCCCTTAACTTACTTACAACAGAATCAACTGAATTAGGTCTAGTTCCTTTTATTTTTATATCCCCTCCTGTCATAGCCACTGCAGTTAAATAAGTAGCGGTCTCAACTCTGTCAGGCATAACAGAGAAATCACAACCCACTAGAGTTTCTACACCTTGAATAACTATCTTATCTGTCCCCTGTCCTTTTATCTGTGCACCCATTTTGATTAGGCAATCAGCTAAATCGACTACTTCAGGTTCCTTAGCTGCATTATTAATAATTGTTTCTCCTTCTGCGAGAGAAGCAGCCATTAAGACATTTTCAGTAGCCGTTACACTAACAGGATCGAAATTTATAGTTTTCCCTTTTAACCGACCATCAGATTTAGCATTTATGTACCCGCCTTCTAGAGATATACTAGCTCCCATAGTCCTCATTGCATCTATGTGTAGGTTTACAGGCCTGCTTCCTATGGCACACCCTCCAGGTAAAGCAACTTTTGCCTGATGAAATTTAGCTAATAAAGGTCCTAAAACAAGTATTGAAGCTCTCATGGTCTTAACTAATTCATATCTTGCATTTAAATTTTTAATAGAAGAAGCATCAACATAAACATCCATATCCTCATTTAACATAATATCTATACCCATAGAGCCCAATAATTCAATCATGGTAGTTACGTCGTTTAAATGCGGTAAGTTGCTGACCTTCATGGGTGATTCAGCTAATAAAGAAGCAGCCAATACAGGTAGAGCGGAGTTTTTTGCTCCAGAGGCAAAAATCTCGCCTTTGAGTTCCTTTTTACCTGTAATAAGAAGTTTATCCATTAAAAAAATTATTTATTAAATTGAAGTTACCCATTTTTCAATGACTACATCTAAATTATTTCCTTCTTTTTCCATTAACGAATAAAATTGATTCCTAAAAGTTAGCCCTAGATTAACTCCATTTATTACTATATTAATTAACTTCCACTGTCCTTGTTTATTGCGGTACATATCATAAACCGCAGGATAAATTTTTGTAGAAGTAACTATTTGCAAGGAAACCTTTTCTCTATTTCCTTTAGGTGATTTCTTAACCTGAGAAGAAACTAATATCTCCTCATCTTTGAATTCTGCTAAAGTTTTTGAATAAGTTTCAAGAAGGCTTGCTTGAAAGACCTTGTTAAATTTTTCTATTTGCTCTTTATTTGCATCTTTATAATACCTACCCATTACATTTCTAGAAATTCTTTTAAAGTCAACTAAAGGCTGTAATGCAAAAGAAATAGCTTTTATGAACTCTTCGGGATTTTCTTCATAAATACCTTGCTTTGCCCGCACCACTAAAACGATATCTTCATGAATTTTTTCAACATATTCAGAAGAAGATTCAGCAAAAACTTGATTAAAAAAGAATAGAGAACTAAAAAAAAGTAAACTAAAACTAGAAAACAATGGTCTCATAAGTAAAAAGAGATAATTAGAGCTATATGAAATTTGAAGTTATTATAACATCTGCATTAAACAACCCTTATGAATTAAAGTTCAACCTTTAAAAGCTTTTAAGTGAATATTTTAACTTTCCTTTACATAACTGCTGGCATTGGACTCGTTTGGATCAGTGCACAAAATTTAGAAAAATATTCTGTTTTAACGGCAGTAAGATATGGGTTGTCGCCTTTCTTAATAGGTTCGACTGTAATTGCATTTGGGACTTCTGCCCCTGAAATGCTGACTAGTCTTTTTGCTGCTTTTGAAAACAAGGCTGTAATGGTGGTAGGTAATGTAATAGGTTCTAATGTAGCTAATATTGCCTTAGTTTTTGGTCTAACTTTGGGAGTGTTGTTTTTCAAAAAAGAAGACTTCTCATCCAAACCGGAAATTTCTTTAAATTTAATTATTTTAATCTTTTCAACACTCCTAGTTTGGGTAGTTATAGCATTAAATCCCTTTAATATTTACTCGTCCATAGTACTTCTACTAGCTTTACTCTTAGTTATTTTTACCTGGTATAAAACTAATACTGGTAATGAAACTCAGTTTGAAGAATCAGATGAGAAATACTTATTTTTAAAATTATTAGCTTCTTTAGCTTCTTTAGTGTTTGCGGCTTGGTTAATAACCAAAGGCGCTTTCAATATTTTAGAAACTATGGGAATAGGTGAATTATTTATCGGCTTTACAGTTCTAGCAATTGGTACCAGTCTACCTGAGATTGCTGCGGCACTGACTTTAGCTGCAAAAGGGAGAAATGAAGCTGTGGCGGGTACCCTTATTGGTTCAAATATATTTAATGGGCTACTTGTTTTGGCAATACCTGGAATTGTTGGATCTACGGCTTTATTTAATTATTACCAATGGGTTCCATTACTTACTGTTCTCCTTTTTGTTACTGTCATATTTTGCCTATACTTATTCTTAAGAATACAAAACCCCAAACGTGCTAGTTTGGGTATATGTATTTTATTGTTTATAAGTTATTTCTTATCATTATCATTGGCATATAGTTAGAAAAAGAAACTATGAAAAAACCAAATCATATTAAATCAGCTTTAAGAACCTTAGACATTGAATCGAGAGCACTTACTAAACTTGCAGCAAATTTAGATAATAACTTTTCTAAATTATGTGATGCGATTTTAAGCACTAAGGGGAAAATTATT
This sequence comes from SAR86 cluster bacterium REDSEA-S09_B4, assembly GCA_001628005.1. Taxonomy (GTDB): domain Bacteria; phylum Pseudomonadota; class Gammaproteobacteria; order Magnimaribacterales; family Magnimaribacteraceae; genus AEGEAN-183. Next base: position 71,281 of record LUQU01000004.1, on the reverse strand, counting down.
ACTATGGGTGTAGGTAAATCAGGCCATATAGCTCAAAAAATATCTGCAACACTTTCAAGCACTGGTTCTCCGTCTTATTTTATTCACGCTACTGAAGCTCTTCATGGTGATATTGGTGTCATTTCTAAAAATGATTGTGTTTTAATTTTTTCTCATTCTGGAGAATCAAAAGAAATAATAGATTCCATTAAGCCTTTAAAAAATATTGGTTGTAAGATCTTTTCATTCACTGGCCCTACTGAATCTACTATTGCTAAAAGTACTGATATCAATATTTCAACAGAAGTAGACAAAGAAGCCTGTCCTCTAGACCTAGCACCAACTTCTAGTACGACAGCAGCTTTGGCTTTAGGAGACGCCTTAGCAATTGCTTTATTGGAAAGCAGAGACTTTAGTCCTGAAGATTTCGCTAAATCTCATCCAGGAGGAAAACTTGGAAAGAAACTAACATTAAAGGTTATGGATATTATGAGTAAGGGAAAAGAATTTCCTGTTGTCAGCCCAAACACCGCTCTATCAACGGCTTTAGTGGAGATATCTAATAAAGGATTAGGAATAGTTGCAGTAGTTGAAAAAAAGGAACTCAAGGGTGTTTTTACTGATGGAGACTTGAGAAGAACCATAGAGTCAAAAAAAGATATTCATAAAACTAAGATTTCTTTAGTGATGTCAAAAAATGTAAAAACAATTGAACAGTCTTGTTTAGCTTCTGAAGCTATTGAAATAATGGAGAAAAACAAGATTTACGTATTAATTGTTTTAGACTCAAACAAAGTTCCTGTTGGTGTCTTGCGTATGCATGACTTAATGCAATCAGGTTTGGTATAAATTTTTTAAGTGAAAAGAATAAGCTTTATTCTCCTTGTTTTTGTTTTCTTAGGACTATACCTATTTACTTATAACTCAAATTCATCTTTTTTAGATAAAGAAATAAAACAGACGCTTTTTACTTCCGTTTCTAAACCTTCATGGAAGATAGAAATGCAAAATACAAAAGATTCCTTTGAATTGCATTCTTTAACAGCAACGCAAGAAGAAAATAAAGGGGTTTTTTTACTAGATGAGCCTATTTTTAGATCCAATTGGGAAAACAAATTCAAAAGTTCTGCATCCTCGGTGTATGCAATACTAGATCTGGGTGAAGAAAAATTGTTAATGACAAATAATGTCCATTTAACCATTACAGAAGAAGATGAAAAAATTGATCTGTTTTCTGAAAAAATAAATTTTGATTTGAGGAATAAAAATTTTCGTTCTAAAAATCAAGTTCAAATGAAAAGTACTTCCTTTAGGCTCAATAGTAATGGATTTGATCTTTTTCAAAACTCAAATGGAGTGAATGAATTGATCTTTTCTAAAGCAGCTTTTAAAGAAAATAATACTACTAAGAATAGCTTCTATGGAGAAGCAGATCTAATAATTTACAAAAGCCCTTCAGATACTTTTACCTTAAAAGGTTCAGCTGAAATAAAATTTGAATCTACCCTAATTAGTGCTGAAGAAATTGAATTTAACTTTAAGACTAAAAAAATAATTAGTTCAAAAAGGTCTAAAATAATTAAGTCTTAAAATGAAATTACAGTCGCAAAATCTAACAAAAAAATATTCGAATAAAATAGCTGTTCAGAATCTTTCTATTAACCTAATACCTGGAGAAATTTTAGGGTTGTTGGGACCCAATGGTGCAGGTAAAACTACTTTCTTCTACATGATTGCGGGATTAATAAGTTCTGATTCTGGAAAAATACTGATTGATGGAGAAGATATAACTAATAAAAGTGTTTCAGATAGAGCCAATATGGGGTTGGCATATTTGCCTCAAGAACCTTCGGTATTTGGACGCCTTAGTGTGGAAGAAAATATTATGGCCGCTTTAGAACAAAGAAAAGACATAACAAAAGAACAAAGGCAGCAGGAACTTGAAAAGTTAGTAGAAGAATTTCAACTAAATAAATTCTTAAAAACTAAGTCAAGTATACTTTCAGGGGGGGAAAGAAGGCGGGTTGAAATTGCTCGATCTCTAAGCTCAAACCCTAAGTTTATTCTTCTGGATGAACCTTTTGCAGGTATAGACCCAATAGCTGTGTCCGAGCTGAAAGAAACGCTAAAAAAATTAAAGAAAATGAAATTAGGAATTTTAATTAGCGATCATAATGTAAGAGAGACAATGCAGATTTGCGACAATGTTTTAATTATGAGTGAGGGAAAAGCTATAGCTGAGGGTACTCCTACGAAAGTATCCTCCAACGAACTAGTCAAAGAGGTCTACTTAGGTAAAGACTTTTAATTAGAATATGAAGCAGGGGTTAAAACAACTACCGAAACAAACTCTTGCTTTAACTCCATTACTTCAGAATCAAATTGGACTTTTGTCCTTAAGTGGAAATGAAATTCGTAAGTCACTAAATCAGGTTGTTAAAGAGTATTGTGAAGAAAGCAGAAGTAAAGAATATCTTCTTTTCAAAGACTTAGTTTTTGAAGACAGGTTTATCAACTTCTTAGAAACGAGAAACCAGCCTCAAGAGTATCAAAAGGAGATACCGCAAGAGAAAGACATTAAAGCAACCCTTTTAGATCAGCTTTACATCGAAAACCTAGAAAAATATGAGATCCTCATAGGAGAATATTTGATTGATTCAATAAATAAAGATGGGAGATTAGACAATAACCTAGACTACAAAGATATTTCTTTATTTGTATATGAAAGTCTCAACTTTAAAGTTGGTAAAAAAGAAATTAAAAAAATACTCTTTATAATTCAAAACTTTGAACCTGTAGGGTGTGCTTATAGAACTGTTCTCGAATCTCTTCTTATCCAAACTGATCATTTAGAGATACGAAATGAAGAAAAAAAAATTATTAAACGATTCCTTCAGGATTTTTCTAAAGAAAAAATAGATGTTAGTAACTTGAGTCCGCAAATAAAAAAAGTTTTGCAAAAACTAAAGTTTAACCCCTGTATCCAACTAAATCTGGATGAGGTCAGTTATGTAAGACCTGATCTAGTGGCAATAGAAAACTCGAATAAATTAGAAGTAACCTTAAATGACCCTTTTTTAATAGAGTCCCTTACACAAAAGATTAAAACGTTTGTAAAAAGCTCCTCTTCAAAGAAAAAAAAAGAAGCTCTCTCATTTATTAATGGATTCGAAAGACGTCAAAAAACTCTTCTTGAGGTAGGAAAATTTATAGTTTCAAAACAAGAGAAACACTTATTGGATTCTAAAGCCCTCACCCCCTTAACGCTTAAGCAAATTGCAACATTCATTGGCATTAGCGAATCAACAGTATCTAGAATAGTAAAGTCTAAATACTTACAATTACCTAAAAAGAATATCCCCCTTTCGTCTTTATTAGAAAAAAAAGTTACTTTGAGATCGTCTGAAGGAAAGGAAGTTTCGCCTTCCCAATTAAAAAAATTAATAAAAACAATTATTCAAATAGAAAATAAATCAGAGCCTTTTAGCGATCAAAGAATTCAAAAATTTTTAAAAGAAAAATATAAGGTATCAGTTGCCAGACGCACTGTGGCTAAATATCGTCAAGAGGCTCATATTTTGCCTTCAAGACAAAGGACTTAGGAATAGCTCAAGAAATTACTCGAACCATTCCACGAATTCCGTAATTGGCTCTTCTATTGTTCCTGTTATTTTCCATTTGCCACTGCTTAACTTATTCAGTGGTTTTTTAAAAGCTTTTCCAGCTATGAAAACAGTAGCAGCAGTTACAGGTCCGCCTAAAATTAAGGCATATGCAGGTAAGTACTCCCTCAAAGGTAAGGTAATTACAATATCAAAGTCTAAGTTATTAAATTCTCCCTCTTTTGTTTTTTGTATAAATCCATCCCATTTAAACTCGCCTGAACCACTTTTGAAGACTATAGGGTTAGAAGTTTTTATTTGATCTCTCTTAAATTCTAAAGAACCCTCAACCCTATCTGCTTGGAAACCTTTATTAAATTTTTCTTTAAAATTTATGTTCGTTAAATCTCCAAAAGTATTTGATACATTAAATAAGCTTATTAATTTTAAAAAATCCGACGAGCCTATAAAATCCGACTCAACTTCTTTAGTTACAAAATCATCTACCCTAAAAGAAAGATTCCCTTGAATTTTATTTACATCAAATTGACTAGGTAGCCCCTCCCAATTTATATCTAAATTAAAATTACTTGCTCCTGCTAGAAAATTGAGCTCTTTGTTACTTTCTTCTTCCAAGCTCAAAAGAGATTCAGTCAAATACTTAGTAGAAATATTTCCTTCAAATCCAGTATTAACTAGATCATCTGCTCGAAATATTGAAAGTAAACTTCTTTCCCCGGACTCATCTTTAAGACTCCTTCCTAAATCCAAGCCTAAGCCATTAAATTTCATATTCTTAAAAGACAGTCTTTCTTCATCCTTACTAACTAAAAAACTTAATCTACCAATGTCTTTTTCTTTGAAAAATAACTTATCAACTGAAAAAGATATAGGGATAGTTAAATTATCTAAAAGATAAACAAAAAGATTGGAGTTATTAAAGTTCTCAGAGCTTAACTTTAAACTAGACAGAGCAATCTCTATTCCATCTTTAATGGGCTGTTTTACTATTACTATGCCTTCAAATTCAGAATTAGAGGCAACGAATTCTAGATTTTTAGATGAAGCATTCATCTTTAATCTTGTTTCTTCAAGTTCTAAAGGTCCTAATTTGATTGTAGAAATGAGTGAATCTTCAATATTAATCTTTTGCGGGTTACCCTTATCATCAGTATTTGAAAATAAATAGAAATATTTAGGTATATCAATTTCTTTAATAGAGCCCTTAATATTAAGCTCCTCCAACCTGGATAGACTATTATTAAGGATAAAATTAGTGAATTTATTTCTAGAATAATTTTCATTCAAATCAAAGTTTTTGAGTTGGACAGTAACCTTATCTAGTTCTACTAATAGAAAGTTTTTTTGTTTTATTAAGTTAAATGGGTATAGATCAATACTCGAAACTACGTTGAGTAGATCAATGGTTAGGACAACGGAGTCTGAGTAAATTGAATTACCTCTATCTTCTTCTTGAATACTAAATTCACTTAAGGAAATACGGGACTTTGTTAACGACCAATCTAGATCAGACACTAAGATTTTACTTTTGTAACCTAGCTCTTCTGATACAGATTCAAATAACCAAGTTATTGATTTCTCACTGCTGAATAACAAAGATACAAATGTAAAACTTAAAAAAGGGATAAAGAAAAGGATTAGTAAATATTTTAAAAATCTTTTCAATTTTTTTGTCCTGTATTTAAGTCTTAATCCATTTTCTTCGATAGATTCTATGAACATACATTAAAGGCGACCAGATAAGGGCGTTTAATACTGCAAAAGCTAACGATATAAGAACATACTCCTTATCAGCAAGCGTCAAGGAGTTGGGATTGGAATCATTTAGATCCACAGCAATCAAAAATCTTATAACTAGGAAGATTAAAAAAATAACCAATGCCTGTTGAATGAATTTTAGGGGCCTAAATTGATAGAAATATCTTTGAGAAAGATAAGCAATAAAAACTAATATTAAAGGATATAAACCTAGAACAGTTCCTTGTATAAAATCCATTAAAAATCCAAAAATAAAAGCATAAAATAGATTCATTCTTTCAGGTAAAGCAATATTCCAATACGTGAAGCTTAAAAGAAAAAGGGCAGGCTTAATCTGATCTGCTGTTTGGGAAAAACTAACAAGGTCTAAAAGAATAAAAAAGATCAAACTTATAGTAATAAGAGAATAACTTTTTAAGTCTTTGTTCATCTTTTTTTGTTACTTTGTAAAAACTAAAAAGTACTCTTGCTCCTCAGGCAGCTTCAAAAATTCCACTTCTATATTAAGAAATTCATTATCTGGTTCATCTTCTACATGAATAACCCTCCCAACTAAATAATTGGGTGGAAAAACTTTTCCTAATCCAGAAGAATAGAGCTCTTCTCCTTTTTTGAATGCAGCAGTTTTTTTCACATTTATTAATTGACCTTTTCTTTCTAACCCATGACCTTTCAAAATTGCATGCAGTCTGCTTTCTGAAGATATCACTGGAATTAGGGATCGGGGATCTTGGCTTAACATAACTTCTACGCTTCTTAATCCCACAGATATAACTTTGCCAATTATTCCTTCTTTTGATAGAACTGGTTGATTAACTAGCAAAACTGAATTTGGATCATTTACATCTAAAATTAAGACAGGATTGATTGGATTAGAGGAAAGCTTAATTTTTTGACCCAATAAATAAGCCTCTTTGTCTATTTGCACTGATTCCCACACAAGATTCAGTTCTTGATTTCTCCTTGTTAGATCTTTGAGTTGTGAATTTATTAACTGTAGTATTTCGTTATCTTCTTCATAACTTGTAATTTTCTTTCTAAGCTCTTGATTAGTTTGCCAAATATCTGAAGCCTTATTAATAAATTTACCTGGAACTTGTACAGTCTTATATAAAGGCAGAAGTACGTCATGAGCATACCCTCTTATTTCATCCGAAACTTTATATTTGATATCAACTAGCAAAAGAGAAAGACACAATACTAAAGAAATTAAAAAACTAGTTGAAGTTATAGGCCTTACTGCAAATATTGCCTCACTCGTTATCTTAGATACCTTATGATCCCCTCTACTCATCAAAGAGATAATACCGAGCTAAAGAAAGAAAGAAAACTTATTACTTATTCTGTGGACAGAAGGTCAATGTCATACTTATCCATTATCTCTAGAGCTCTTCCACCACCTCTAGCCACACAAGTCAGAGGATCTTCAGCAACAATTACTGGTACTCCCGTTTGACTTGATATTAAAACCTCAATATCTCTAAGCATTGCGCCGCCCCCTGTAAGCACAATACCTCTTTCAGAAATGTCTGCACTCAACTCAGGTGGAGATTGTTCAAGAGCTGATCTAATAGCCTGAACTATAGAAGAAAGAGGTTCCAACATAGCATCATAAATTTGTTTGCTTTCCATACTAAAAGTAACAGGAGTTCCTTCAGCAAGATTTCTCCCTCTTACTTCCATTTTTAAATTCTCTGACTCTGGAGTAGCTGCACCAATCTCATGCTTAATTCTTTCTGCTGTTGAATCACCTATCAGTACTCCTTGATTTCTCCTGATGTAAGCAATAATAGCTTCATCTAACCTGTCACCGCCAACTTTGAGAGAATTAGAATAAACAACTCCGTTTAGAGCCAAAATAGCCACTTCTGTAGTTCCACCTCCGATGTCTACAACCATTGATCCACTTGCATCCTCAACTGGTAACCCCGCTCCAATTGCTGCTGCCATAGGCTCTTCAATAAGCCTAACTTCCCTAGCCCCAGCTTTTAATACTGATTCTCGAATAGCCCTCCTTTCAACTTGAGTAGACTGACATGGCACACACACTAAAATTCTAGGACTTGGACGAATATAACTGTCTTCATGAACAGCCTGTATAAAATGCTTTAACATTTCTTCGGTTACTTGAAAGTCCGCTATAACCCCATCCTTTAAAGGTCTGATTGCAGATATATTTCCAGGAGTTCTTCCAAGCATCTTTTTAGCTTCGGAACCAACTGCTACAACTGTTCTCTGGCCAGCTTGAGTTTTAATGGCCACAACAGAAGGCTCATCAAGAATAATCCCCTTTTCTCTTACATAAACTAAGGTATTAGCTGTGCCCAGATCAATAGAAAGATCGTTAGAAAATAATCCCTTTAAACGTTTTAACATTATTTACCAAAAAATGAATTTTTTAAAAGATGGCTACTCTAGCAACAGCTTAGTTTTTGAGCAAGGAACAATATGCTACATTAGCCACATTTCTATATAAAACTTATTATTTATGACTCTTAAAAATAAAGATTTAGAACAAATAGCTTATTTGGCTCGAATTAATATAAATAAAAAGAGCTTCCCTTCTTTAAAAAAAGAGCTAGAAAGTATTTTAGAGCTAGTGGCTAAGATGGATTCCGTAAACACGGAATCAGTAGTTCCGATGTCTCATCCTCTTGATATATCTCAGCCTCTTAGAAAAGATGAGGTTACAGAAAAAGATGATAGAAAGAATTTACAAAAAAATGCCCCTCTAAAAAAAGCTGGTCTCTTTATGGTACCAAAAGTAATAGATGAGGATGCTTAATGGAGGAATTTTATAAACTTTCTATAAAAGAAAAGTTAAAGGGGTTGAAGGAATCTGCTTTTTCGAGTCTGGAATTAACTGAATCTTATCTTCAAAGAATCAAGAAAGTAGATAAAAAGATAAATAGCTTTATTACTGTCCTTGAAGACAAAGCTATAGAAAGTGCAAGAGAATCTGATAAAAGATACAAAGAAGGATCTGCCCTTCCCTTAGATGGGATTCCTATAGCACATAAAGATATTTTCTGTACTGAAGGAATCCTCACTACTTGTGGCTCTAAAATGCTATCCAATTTTGTATCTCCTTATTCTTCAACTGTGGTAAAGAATTTTTCAGCCAATGGTTCCGTTATTTTAGGAAAAACCAACATGGATGAGTTTGCTATGGGCTCTTCTAATGAAACAAGCTATTTTGGAGCAGTAAATAATCCCTGGAAAAGAAATTACGTACCAGGTGGCTCTTCTGGGGGTTCAGCAGCTTGTGTTTCTGCTGGTCTAGCCTCGGGGGCTACAGCTACTGACACGGGTGGTTCAATAAGACAACCAGCCGCTCTTTGTGGATTAACAGGAATTAAACCAACTTATGGAAGGGTTTCAAGATACGGCATGATAGCTTTTGCTTCTAGTTTAGACCAAGGCGGTGTTTTGACTAAATCAGCTGAAGATGCAGCATATATGCTTAAAGCCATGTCAGGTCATGACCCCAGAGACTCTACAAGCTTAAATGTAGATGTTCCAGACTTTGTAGATGAAATTAATGAAGATATTAAGGGGTTAAGAATTGGTTTACCTAAACAATTTTTTTCTATGAATTTACCCAATTACGTAGAAAAAAGTATTGACGAGAGCATTAAGATATTTGAGAAACTTGGAGCTCAGGTAGAAGATGTGGATTTACCTCATATAGACCTTTCTTTACCCATATATTACGTAATTGCTCCAGCTGAATGTTCAGCGAATTTATCGAGATATGATGGTGTTAAGTTTGGTTACAGATGCGAAGACCCAAACAATCTAGATGACCTTTATATGCGTACAAGAGAAGAAGGTTTTGGCGCAGAAGTTAAAAGAAGAATATTGATTGGAACCTATGCCCTTTCTGCAGGATATTATGATGCTTACTATTTAAAGGCACAAAAATGCAGAAGGCTTGTAGCTGATGACTTTAGTAAAGCTTTTAAATCAGTGGATTTTATTCTTTCTCCGACAGCTCCCGATACTTCTTTCTCCTTAGGTGACAAAACCTCAGATCCAGTTGAAATGTACAAACAAGATATTTTTACCATACCTGCTAACTTAGCTGGCCTACCAGGTATTTCTTTTCCTTGTGGGGAACACCAAGGACTGCCTTTAGGAGTGCAACTTGTTGCAGATAATTTAAATGAGAGCAAATTGCTCAGAATGGCTCACTATTTCCAATTAAATACAGATTGGCATGAAGCTTGGCCAGAAATTGAATAATGGGGAAAGAAATGTCTAATTGGGAAGCCGTCATTGGTCTTGAAGTTCATGTCCAATTAGCAACAAAATCTAAAATCTTTTCGGGGGCGAGTACTCTTTTTGGATCCCCACCTAACACACAGGCTTGCAATATAGACCTAGGGATGCCGGGAGTGCTTCCAGTATTAAACAAAGAAGTTTTAAAGATGGCAATCAAGTTTGGTCTCGCTATCAATGCCAGCATTAATAGCCCTACTCAATTTGCTAGAAAGAATTATTTCTACCCTGACTTGCCTAAGGGGTATCAAATAAGTCAACTGGATAGTCCCATAGTTGAAGGCGGTTTTTTACAAATAGAAATTGGTGGCGAAAAACCAAAAAAAATAGGTATTACACGAGCTCATCTAGAAGAAGATGCAGGTAAGTCCTTACACGAAGAGTTTGAAAATCACAGCGGAATAGATCTAAACAGGGCAGGAACACCCCTACTAGAAATAGTCTCTGAACCAGAATTAAATACCTCTGAAGAAGCCGTCTCCTATTTAAAGAAAATTCATTCCATCATAAGACACCTAGAGATTTCTGATGGGAACATGGCTGAGGGTTCGATGAGATGCGATGCAAATGTTTCAGTGAGAAAGAAAGGAAGTGATGAGTTAGGAACAAGAACAGAGACAAAAAATGTGAATTCATTCAGATTTGTTGAAAAAGCAATAAACCATGAAATAAAAAGACAAATAAAGATTCTAGAATCTGGAGAAAAAATTACTCAAGAGACAAGACTGTACGATTCTCAGCTTGATGAAACAAGATCCATGAGATCAAAAGAATTTGCTAATGATTATAGATACTTTCCTGAACCTGACTTGCTACCAGTAGTTTTAGACAAGAAATTTATCGAATCAGTAAAAAGTGAAATGCCTGAACTTTCAGAAGAGAAGAAAAATAGATTGATCACAGAATATAAATTAAGTGATTACGATGCTGATGTTCTTTCTGTAGACCCGAATTTATCGAAATATTTTGAAGAAGTTGTTACTAATTCAAGTAATCCAAAACTAGCAGCAAATTGGGTAATGGGAGATCTTTCAGCTTTTCTTAATAAAGATAATTTATCTATTCTAGACACAAGAGTAGATGCAACAAATCTAGGAACCCTTCTTGCTAGAATTGAAGATTCAACAATTTCAGGAAAAATAGCTAAAGAAGTATTTGAAGAGATGTGGCTTTCAGAGAAAGGTCCAGATCAAATTATTGAAGAGAAAGGCCTTAAACAAGTAACTGACTCAACAGAAATTGAAAAGGTTATTGATCAAGTATTTGAGGAGAACCCTACTCAGTTACAACAGTATAAATCGGGTAAAGAAAAGTTATTTGGTTTCTTTGTTGGACAGGTTATGAAAGTTTCTAGAGGTAAAGCCAACCCAGAACAGGTTAATAAATTATTAAAGAAAAGATTAGAAGAATAACCTTCAAGTAATTGATAATTCAAACCATGAGTTAATCTAGGTAATAAACATTGATAGAGATTCCGCAACGAAAGCAGGCTTGTCAACTCCATCTATTTCCATAGTTATTTCAGTTTTCATTAGATACCTTCCATCGCCTTTATCATCAACAGAAACTACCTTACTAAGAGTTCTTACTTTTGAGCCTACATTTACAGGATTAATGAACCTCACCTTATCCAAACCATAATTAAAAACATGTTTTAGATTCTCAGGGGCTAAAACAGCCTGCGAAGTTAAGTGGGGAATCAGGGAAAGAGATAAAAACCCATGAGCTATCGTAGATCCGAATAGTGGTGTTGCCTTTTCAGGATCAACATGAATAAATTGATGATCTAAAGTTGTATCAGCGAACTGATTGATTCTTTCTTGATCTACCTCAAACCATTCTGAAGTACCAATTTCTTTGCCCACGTAATCAACTAACTTTTCTGCCGGTACTAGTCCTATCATATTATTCTCCTGACTTAATTAAATGTTCTTTATATTCATCTCTTAAATCTGTTTTCAATAATTTTCCTGTTGCAGTGTGAGGAAGTTCTGAAACAAAAATTACGTCATCTGGCATCCACCACTTAGCAACCTTATCTTCCAAGAAAGTTAATATTTCTTCTCTGGAAGGGTCTTTACCATCTACTTTGACAATTAATAATAAAGGTCTTTCATCCCATTTTTTATGTAAGACTCCAATTACACAGGCCTCAGCTACCTCAGGATGACCGACTGCAGCGTTTTCCAGATCTATAGAACTTATCCACTCCCCTCCTGATTTTATAACATCTTTACTTCTGTCAACTATTTCCATGGATCCCTCTGGGTGAATCTTGGCTACATCGCCGGTATCAAACCATCCATTCTCATCCAAAGAACTTTCGTTGCTTTTGAAATATCTCTCAACAATCGTAGGTCCTTTTACAAGTAGACGACCAAAAGCAATACCGTCTTTGGGTAATTCATTACCTTCATCGTCTGCTATAGTCATTTCTACTCCAAAAAAAGCCTTCCCTTGTTTCTCTTGGAGGTCGTAGCGACTCTCAATGTCCATGTTATCCATTTCAGCTGTTCGGCTTGTGGCAGTTCCCAAAGGACTCATTTCAGTCATACCCCAACCATGCATAAGAAAAACATCATGTTTTTCTTCGAATTCTTGAATCATAGCTCTTGGAGCTGCAGACCCTCCGACTAATGCAGTGGTAACTGAATCTAGAGTCTGGTTTGTTTCTTTTAAATATTGCAGAAGACCAAGCCAAACTGTTGGCACTCCCATCAAAAGATCAGGCTTTTCTTGATCAATAAGTTCAAAGATAGAAGCTCCATCCATCATAGGACCGGGTAAGACCAATTTAGCACCAAACATTGCTGAAGCATAAGGGATGCCCCAAGCATTAACATGAAACATTGGGACCACAGGTAAAATTACAGAAGAACTTGATACCTTACCAACATTACCAGAGCTAACAATCCAAGTATGCAAAAGCGTTGATCTATGGGAGTACAGTACACCTTTGGGGTTACCCGTTGTTCCAGATGTATAACAAAGACTAGAAGCTGTATTTTCATCAAAAACTGGCCAATCATATTTAGTTGGCTCATCAGCTATTAATTCTTCATAACAAATTACATTTTTTAGCTCGGTTTCAGGCATATTTTCTTTGTCTGTAAGAACGATTATTCCTTTTATGCCTTCAAGGGAATCACTAATTGATTCAACAAGCGGTACGAAAGTTAAATCTACAAAAAGATACTTATTTGCAGCGTGATTTATTATATAAGTCAATTGTTCTGGAAAAAGTCTTGGATTAACTGTATTTACCACACAGCCTATGCCAGAAACACCAAAATATAACTCAAAGTGTCTAAAGGTATTCCAAGCTAAAGTACCCACAACATCACCTTGCTGTAACCCAAGTTTTCCTAGTGCATTGGCTAATTTTCTAGATCTGTTCGCAGCATCCTTGAGTGTATATCTATGTATTGGGCCTTCTACAGTTCTTGATACAATCTCTGTATCTGTATGGTATATCTCAGCATGTTCAATTAAGCCAGATATCAATAACTGGCCATCTTGCATATTTCCTAGCATTTTTTTCCTCTTAGTTGTCTGTGTTCCTTCCAAATATAATTTCGTTTAACGGATTAGAATATCTTTGAGAAGCCCACTCTTCAAGTCCCTTTTGATCTTCTGACTTGTAGAGTTTCATAAGAAAATTTAGATCAATAAAGAAATTCCACAAATAAGGTGCCCATTCCAACTGCAATTCACTTTTCCAGTCTATGCATAGTGGGGTAGAAAGTTTAAGCAAAGATTTAATATTTTCTAATCCTTCAAATGTAGGTACTTTGGTAAAAGGACCATTAAAGAAAGGTAAAATCTCTTCAAAACAGTCAGGTACATTGTTTTTTCTTAAAAGGTCTTTAGTACTTCTAGAACCCTCTACTTGTGAGAGAATGATTGAATCTGTGATGGGTAAACCTGTAGGATTAATTCCAATTCCTATTGGACTATTTTCTGAAAAGTCTCTCCCTTGATAATCACCAATAAATAGTTTCCTTGGGCAATAGTCATTTGCGTAGTAGTTATCCCAAATAATTACGGGATTATTAAGTACCTCTTTTAGACCAAGAATATCAGCGTCGCTAATAGTCTTACTAACTACCTCTTTTCCAGTCCATAACATGGGAATGGATTCAGGCACTTTTTTAGATAAAGTTTTAAGATAAGTTGAATTACTCAACTTACCTTTTGCAAATTTATTGCAATAAACAGTTGGGCAAAAAATTAGGCTATTTTCTTTTTCAGTGAATTCATTAACTGCGCAGAGTATATCTGCATGAGTGGTAGCCAAAGTATCGTCCCTTTCAAAATCTACATCATCAAAAAATATGGCGAAGTCTGTGAAACCAAGTTTTTTAAACTGTTTAATCTTCTTAAGAACAGCCTTGGTCGCTTTGTCCAAGTTATCGCCTGCACTTATAAGAGGGGATAAAGCCATATAGGCTCTAATTCCTAATCTTTCTCCTTCATTTTTAAAATTCTGAAGACCTATTGCCTTATCTTTTGGGTAAATAGAAGTCCACTTAGAGCGATGGTAAGGGTCCTCTTTAGGACCATATATATAAAAATCCATAGAAAGCTCTGAAAGTTTTTTAAGTAGAATAGTCCTGTCATTCAGACTCATAAGTCTTCCATAAAATCCTTCTATATAACCTTTTTTAAGCATTGTATTAACCACAGACTTTACAAATTGGATCCTTTTCTAAATTAAATTTTCTAATAGAATTGGATAAAGCGTCAAATTCAATTAAATTAAAAGGAGTAGTTTTTCTATTTAAAATTATTTTTATTACTTCCAACGCCTGCCAAGAGCCTATTAAGCCTGTAACAGGAGGAAGAATTCCCAATTCTGAACAACTCTCTTCTTCTTCCATATTAGCCCCATAAATACATTGATAACAAGGTGATTCTTTCTTACTAAAGTCTAAGGTCAATACATGACCCTTCCATCCAATAGCAGATCCAGAAATGAGGGGCTTTTTATTGTTAACGCAAATCTCATTAATCTCGTATCTAGTTTTAAAATTATCAGTTGCATCAACTACTATATTTTCTTTAGTTACTAAGGAATCTAATTTATTTTTATCTAATTTTTTATCAACTGCTTTAACCACTAAATCAGGATTAATTTGATTTAATTTTTCTTTTGTAATTTTGGCCTTATTAAACCCTATATCTTTTGAATTAAATAAAACCTGCCTATGTAGATTAGATATGTCTATATTGTCATAGTCGCAAACGGTTATATTTCCAATCCCCATTCTGGCTAAATAATTAGAGATGACCGTTCCCAAGCCTCCTAAACCAATAATAATAGCTCTTGTTTTATTAATTGATCTTTGGCCTTCAATATCAACTTCAGGCAATACAATCTGCCTACTGTAGCGAAGTAATTCATCGTCTCTCATGAAATTATAAAAGTTGAGCTTTTATCACCCTTTTATCACCATTTAAATCAAAAATTTCTGAAATATTTTTAAAATTTAACTCTTTTAAGAAAAGCTTCAATTCGTTGGCCTGGCAAGGTGAGTGCTCTAAATACAAGTACCCTCCTTTCTTAAGAAATCTCTTTGATGAAATGGCAATAACGAATAGATGCTCTTTTCCAGTAGCACCTGAAACGAGAGCTTCAAGCGGTTCATGACTTAAACCATCTGACTTTAGCCTGATGTCGTCTGATTTAATATATGGGGGATTGCTGATTAGCAAATCAAAGCTATTAGTTTTAAAAGCATTTAACCAATCACAACATACAAAATTAACTTCTAAGTTGTTTTTAAGTGAATTTTTATTGGCAACTTCCAAAGCATTAATCGAAATATCAGAGCAATACACATCCCACTCTTTTTTTTCTTTTTTAAGAGATAAACCTATAGCGCCACTTCCCGTTCCAAGATCTAATAGCGATAGGTTAGTTTGATTAAAATTTAATAAAATATCTTCTAACAACACTTCTGTTTCAGGTCTAGGAACAAGAACCTGGTTATTAACTTCTAAATCTAAACTCCAAAAACTCTTCTTGCCTAATATGTAGGCAAGAGGTTCTCCATCTATTCTTCTTCTTATCATCGACCGAAACTCATCTTTTATCTCTTGATTTAGAGTGATAGGAAAGGCTAATAACTTTGATCTTTCAACATCAAGCAAACTACAAGCCATGAGCTCCAAATCTAGTGTTTCTAGATGTTGTATATTTTCTTGTCTAGCAATAGTCTCTTTAATAAAAAACTGAACTGTTTCACTCATAATTAAGCTGTTTCTAAGTTGGCTAAGGCTTTTGCTTGATTGGCTTCAAGCAGAGCAGAGGTCATTTCTTCTATATCTCCGTCAAGAAAGGAGTCTAGGCTATGAATAGACATTTCAATCCTGTGGTCTGTTATTCTGTTTTGAGGAAAGTTGTAAGTTCTTATTTTTTCTGATCTATCTCCAGAACCTACCATAACCTTCCTATTCTCTGCTTGTTCTGCATCTTTCTTTTCTATTTCAGAGTCTAATAATTTAGCTTTTAGTAAGGTCAAAGCCTTCTCTTTGTTTTTATGTTGTGAGCGACCATCTTGACACTCTACAACTATGCCTGAAGGTATATGAGTTAATCTAACAGCTGAGTCAGTTTTATTTACATGCTGGCCACCAGCTCCAGAAGCCCTAAAAGTATCTACGCGTAATTCATTCTTATCTACCTCAATCTCAGAGACTTCTGACATCTCTGGAAGAACTGCCACTGAACAGGCTGAGGTATGGATTCTTCCCTGAGATTCAGTTTCAGGGACTCTTTGTACTCTGTGTACTCCAGCTTCAAATTTAAGATCCTTAAAGACATCGGTACCCTCTATTCTGGTAACTAGCTCTTTATAACCTCCATGGTCCCCTTCCCTTACACTAACAACTTCTATTTTCCATCCTCTTCTTTCTGCTACTCTTGAATACATTCTAAAGAGGTCTCCAGAAAATAAGGCAGCTTCATCTCCCCCAGTCCCTGCCCTTATTTCTAAAAAAACATTTTTTGAGTCGTCTGGGTCTTTGGGAAGCAAAAGGCTCTTGAGTTCTACCTCTAGTAAATCAAGTTTGACTTTAAGTTCTTCTGATTCAGATTCAGCTAATTTCCTAATATCTTCATCTTTGTCTTCTGCCATTTGAGAAGCTTCTTTTATAGCTTCCTGTATTAAAGAAATCTCTTTAAAAGCTTCTACAACTGGAGAAAGATCTGAGTATTCTTTGGTCAGACTAATGTATCTTTTCTGATCTTGCGTCACATCAGGTTGACTTAACAAGGTCTCTATTTCACTAAATCTTTCTGAAACTTCTGATAATTTATTTAAAATACTTTCATTCATTAGTCTAGTCTGTAAAAATTAGATAATTAAGAAGTGACCATACACAATACAAATCTAAGAAACATTTCTATTGTTTTCATCATAACAACTGCTTTAATAAGCTGTACTTCAGTTAATCAATTTACTCCTTCTACTCAAATTATCCTTCAAAAGGAAGATTTTACTATAGAGGGAAAATTTAAAATCAAAATAAATAGTATTCGTGAAAATGGGTATTTTCTTCTAAAAAAACAAAATAACACTGTTAATCTTACATTGGGTAGGAATTACTTACTTCCTGAAAGAGAGCTATCTTTTGATTACAAAGGATTAATTGTATTGTCAGAATTAATTAACACAGAAGATAAAAATTTTACATACAAGCTTTTCCCACAAAATTTAAGAGTTGAACAACTTATCTCTCTAATACTAGGAAAAAATGATCTAAAACAAATAGAATCTTGGTATATATACTACCCTCAAGGTATAAAAGAGATTAACGGATTTCAAGCCCCGCAAAAAACACTATTAGTCTCTGGAGATTCTTCCATAGAGTTTATCTTAAAGAAGTTTGATTTAATTTGATTGTTTAATGAAAGTTAAGTCTCCTGCAAAACTGAATTTACATCTAGAAGTATTAAAAAAAAGAAAAGATGGTTTTCATGAACTTAGAACAGTTTTTCAACTTATTGATTTACAAGATGAAATTGAATTTGAAATAACAAGCAATAAAATTGATATTGTTGAGAACCCTCTACCTATTAAAGATAATCTGATACTTAAAGCAGCACATCTTTTAAAAGAAAGAACTAAAGCAACTCAAGGGGTAAAAATATTTTTAAATAAAAAAATACCTATGGAAAAAGGTCTTGGTGGAGGTAGTTCAAATGCCGCTACTACATTGGTTGTTCTTAATAAACTTTGGGAAACTAAATTAAGCAAAGATGAACTTATAGAAATTGGATTAGAATTAGGATCAGATATTCCCTTTTTTATTCATGGTATAAACTCTTGGGCAGAAGGAAGAGGAGAAATTTTTAAACCTTTAATACTACCCAATCAATGGTTTCTTTTAGTTTTTCCTAAAACTAACATCAGTACCAGAATGGCATTTAATGATATTCATATATCCAAAACTTCACCCATAACCAAACAGGAATTTTTAAATGGTCGCTCAAAAAATAGTTTTACTGACTGGGCTAAAGAAAAATTTCCTGAAGTAAAAAATACCTTTGATCAGTTAAAAAATTTAGGTGACCCTAAACTAACAGGTACAGGTTCAACTTTATTCTTATCCTTTAAAAATGAGAAAGAAGCTCAAAAGGGTCTTGAAGTTTTTCCTCAAGGAATTTTGGTAAAAGGTTTAGATCATTCGCCTTTAACGGGGTTAATGGAATAGAATACGCACGCAAAATGTTGGGGTGTGGCCAAGCGGTAAGGCAGTGGCTTTTGATGCCACCATTCGCAGGTTCGAATCCTGCCACCCCAGCCAGTGAAATAAAGTAGAGATATGATATGCATTCAAGAAGACCTGGTTTAGTCCTTTTCTCAGGAAACGGCAATAGATCCCTTTCAGAAGCTATTTCAAAAAAACTAAGCTTAAAGCTTGGAGATTCAAAGGTTGAGAGATTTAGTGACGGAGAAATTAGTGTAAAAATAGAAGAAAATGTAAGAGGCATGGATGTCTTTCTTATCCAACCCACAAGCCCGCCAGCTCATGAAAATCTAATGGAACTAGTAATTATGGTAGATGCCCTTAAAAGATCTTCTGCTAGTAGAATAACTGCAGTAATTCCGTACTATGGATATGCCAGACAAGACAGAAGAGTCAGGTCAGAAAGAGTCCCTATCAGCGCTAAAGTGGTTGCGGATATACTAGAAAGATCTGGTATTGATCGTGTTCTAACGGTTGAACTACATTCTGAACAAATTCAAGGTTTCTTTGATATCCCAGTGGATAACGTCTATGGAACTAGAATAATTCATGACGACATTATTAAACAAAAACTAAATGATATTTTAATTGTGTCTCCTGATGTTGGAGGGGTAGTAAGGTCTAGAGCTTTAGCTAAAGTATTAGATTTATCTGATTTAGCAATTATTGATAAGAGAAGGGATGAAGACAATCAATCTGAAGTTATGAACGTAATTGGAGAAGTTAAAGGAAAAGATTGTGTCTTAGTTGATGACATGGTTGATTCTGCTGGAACCCTTTGTAATGCTTCTAAGGCTTTAAAAGAAAGAGGAGCAAGGAAAGTATATGCCTACATTGTCCATCCTGTGCTCTCGGGAGATGCCATTAAAAAAATTAATAAATCAAAGCTTGATCAATTGGTAGTAACAGATACCATACCGCTCTCTGATGTAGCTAAAGCTTGTAAAAAGATTAGAGTTATATCTCTAGCGCCCACACTAGCGGAAGCAATTAGAAGGGTTAACAATGAAGAATCGATTAGTGCTATGTTCTTGTAATTTAGCATTTAGGAGAAAAATAGATGAGTGAGCAGGTGAGTTTGGCGGCTTCAGAAAGGCAATCTGAAGGAAAGTCAGCTAACAGAAACCTTAGAAGGTCTGGATACATTCCAGGCGTTCTGTATGGGGGCAAGGATGAACCAAAGAAAATCTCGATTATGGAGAAAGATATTGTAAAGGCTACCGAGATTGCAGGTTTTGCTACACAAATTCTTCGAATCTCAATGGATGGAAAAGATGTTGATGTTGTGGTGAAAGAAATCCAGAGACACCCTGCTACTTCTAGGGTACTACACGCAGATTTCATGAGAGTGGACCCTGATTCAAAAATTACACTTGTAGTACCTATAAGAACTTTAAACGATGAAAGTTGTATTGGAGTCAAAGTAAGCGGTGGGCAGGTTAACCATTTAATAAATGATATAGAGATTTCCTGTTTAGCCTCAAATCTACCAGAACAGTTAGAAATAGATGTTCAAGAAATGGACATTGGAGACACCATATCTCTAAGTGAAATCAAGCTTCCTGAAGGTGTAGAAATTACAATTCTTCAACAAGACGAAGATAGAGACCAAGCTGTTGTATCAGTAACCGAAACCAGAGAAATGATTATTGAAGAAGAGGAAGAGGAATTAGAACTTGAAGAAGGAGAAGAAGGAGAAAGAGAAGAAGGAGAAGAAGGAGAAGCAGAAGTAACTGAAGGTACAGAAGAAGATTCGGAAACTCCAACCGAAAGTAAAGAATCAGATCCTTCTGAGGAAAAACAAAAAGAGTAATTGCCCCTAAAGCATGTTATCTAAAAATTTGCTCATAGTTGGATTGGGCAATCCAGATAAAGAGTATCAAGGAAGCCGTCACAATTGTGGTGCTGACTATGTCAACTTTCTTTCTGACAGGATAAAAATCTCCCTCTCTAAAGAAGATAAGTTCTTTGCTTTATACGGTAGCAAAAAAATAGGAAAAAAGAATATACATCTTTGCATACCTACTGTTTATGTTAATGAAAGTGGTAAAACAGTTTCTGCCATAAAAAATTTTTTAAAGCTATCTAATGAAGATATTCTAATTGTTCATGATGAACTTGATTTGCCTTTAGGCAAAATCAAATTAAAAGAAGGTGGTGGCCATGGCGGACATAACGGTCTAAGAAACATAATTGACAGTCAAAAGGGTGATGCTTCTTTTTTAAGGATGAGAATCGGTATTGACCACCCAAGAAAAGGTGCGGATGTAGTTAAATATGTTTTAAGTAAGGTAAATAAAACAGATAGAAAAATATTAGATACCTCTTTTGAGAATACATTAGACATATTAGATTTAATTATCAAAAGTAAATGGCAGCAGGCAATGCTTGAATTGCATACATAAAATTTTTAGATGAGTCTGAAATGTGGAATCGTAGGATTACCAAACGTAGGTAAATCAACCTTATTTAATGCTTTAACTGCCGCTGGCATAGACGCTGAAAATTTTCCTTTTTGTACTATAGAACCAAACCAAGGAATGGTTTCCGTTCCTGATGATCGCCTGAAAAAAATTTCAACAATAGTGAGTCCCTTATCAACCATCCCAACAACAACAGAATTTGTAGACATAGCAGGGTTAGTAAAAGGTGCGAGCAAGGGAGAGGGCTTAGGTAATCAATTTTTGTCTCATATAAGAGAAACGCAAGCCATAATCCATGTAGTTAGATGTTTTGAAGATAAGAACATAAGTCACGTACATGATGAAATTGATCCTATAGTAGATTTAGAAGTAGTGGAAACTGAATTGCTTCTAGCTGATATTGAAACAGTTTCAAATGCTAAAGATAAATTAGAAAGAGTTTCTAAAACCGGTGATAAATCTGCTGCCTCTCAACTAGAAAAGTTAGAAATTCTTGCAAAAGAGATGGGGGAAGGAATCCTTGGAAGAGATTCTACTATGAGTATATATAAAGATGACTTTAAAGATCTCCAACTAATAACCATAAAACCTTGCCTATACATTGCAAATGTAGAAGAGCCCCAAAAAACAAGCTCTTTACTACAAGAATTAAAAGAATATGCTGAATCCAAAGGGTCTAGAGGGCTTGCTTTGTGTAATCAAATTGAAGCAGAAATAGCTGAGTTAAAAACAGAAGAACGTCTTGAGATGCTTAAACACATGGACATGAATGAACCGGGTTTAAATAAATTAATAAGAGAAAGCTACTCCATGCTTAATTTAATAACTTTCTTTACTGCTGGTCCTAAGGAGGTTAGAGCTTGGAATTTAAAAAAAGGTATGACAGCTCCGGAGGCAGCAGGTCAAATACATACTGATTTTGAAAGGGGCTTTATTAAAGCTGAAACAATCTCTTTTGATGACTTTATGACTTACAAAGGAGAAGCTGGAGCAAAATCTGCTGGGAAACTAAGAACTGAAGGTGTAGATTACTTAGTTAAGGATGGAGACATTATGCATTTCTTGTTTAATGTCTAATACAAACTTGACTTTCCGAAGCTAGGCTTTGACAATCCTGACCCTTGGCTATGTAGCTCAGCTGGTTTAGAGCGCAGCATTCATAATGCTGAGGTCGGTAGTTCAAGTCTACCCATAGCCACCAGCTTTTTCCTTTTAGAAATTTTAAAGGTATTTTTTAAAGAATAAGGCCTGTAAGTCTGCCACACTCCTTCCCTTCTCACTTTCACCATCAAAGGCATGATCTTCTTCCGAATAGACATGCAGAGAAGCAGGTATATTTTTTTCTTTCAGTTTATCGTAGAAGCCTGTACTTTCTTTTAAAGGGACAACACTATCCGTGGACCCATGAACCAACATACAAGGTGGAAAATCTTGGGATACGTAATTCATAGGGCTTGCTTTCTTATAATCCTCTTCGTTAGCTTCTGAACCCATGAGCATGGCATAAGCATTTTCAAGAGGATCAAGGTCCAACTGACGAATTGTGGTGGGAGGATAAATAGCACAAGTAGCTTTTACTTTTGATGATACATCGTTGTTACCCCCATCACCCTCAAAGCTATCATCATATGAAGTCGCAGCAGCCATTAAAGATAAATGACCACCAGCTGAATTACCCGATACACCAATTCTCTCAGGGTCAATGCCTAACTTCTGTGCATTAGCTCTTAGATACCTAATAGCACACTTAACATCTTGGATTTGAGCTGGCCAATGTGCTTCATTAGATAATCTATAAGAATTACACATGGTTACGAATCCCAATCTAGCTAATAAAATGCCATACCCTCTAAGTTGAGATCTATCACCTTCTATCCACCCTCCTCCGTGAACAAACAAAATTGCAGGTCTATTAAGCTCTTCTTTAGGAGGTAAGAATATATCTGCAAATAAGACTTTTTGACCCCCTGTTCCTATTTCAACTGCCTCTTCAATCGAGACCCTTCCTTCTTGTATCTTCATATTTTTTTCCCAAATAAAAAAGGCACCTTAAAGATGCCTTTTTTATTTTAATCCTTTTTTATGATCTGCCGTTCCAAATCCCTAAAATTATTATTAGAGCTATGATGACAGCCAATCCTTCAGATCCCAGTGTATCAATAACCGGTCCCAAGTTTGTCATAACATTACCAAAAAATGGTGCTGAAGGTCCAAACAGAACAGAAACCAATACTGAAACAGCTACTATCAAAGCTAAAAGCTTAGTTGCTTCCCACAACCAACGTTTTATTCTTTCTACAAGATCCATATCACCCCCTAAGTAACCCTAAAAAAAGAAAGGGGTACCTTTAGAGGCCCCCTTTCTATGCAATAGCTAAGTAAAAACTTATCTATAAAGGTCAAGTAAAACCGCTAGTACGATTAAACCTACTAGACCGTTATCACCAAGAGTGTTAACTAGTCCAAGAAGGCCATCAAGAACTCCACCTACAAAAGGAAGACCACCGCCGAATACTACTCCAGCAGCAACTCCAAGTGCGATTAGAGATACTATGATGCCAGTTAATTGACCTATTAGATCTTTTACCATATTAAGTGCATTCATATTTCACCCATTAATTTAGCTAAACAAACGTCCAGGCAGAACCCGGACTCCGGTATTTAACAGTAAAGTAATTAAATAAACAAATAAGGACTTAGCATAAAAGACTTAAACTTTCAAATATTTAATCGTCCAGTCCTTTCATGGTTAATCTGATCTTACCTTGTCTGTCTACTTCTAACACTTTTACCTTCACTTCTTCTCCTTCTACGAAATAATCTGACACATTTTCAACTCTTTCTTCAGAAATTTCTGAAACATGAACTAGACCATCTCTTCCAGGCATGATTGTCACAAAAGCACCAAAATCAACTATGTTTGCTACTTTCCCTGTGTAAATCTTATTAACCTCAGGCTCTTCAGTCAGCGCATTTATCCTTTCAACCGCCATAGACCTTGATTCAGGAGTGTCTCCATAAACTGTTACTTTACCTGAGTCATCAACATCAATCTGTGCTCCTGTCTCTTCAACTAACCCTCTAATTGTCTCTCCGCCTTTTCCAATAACATCTCTAATCTTCTTAGTATCAATCTGAATTATTACAGCTTGAGGAGCTTTTGAGGATAGTTCTTCTCTGGGTTTAGAAAGCTCTTCATTCATCTTTTCAAGAATTACAGACCTAGCCTTATTAGCCTTTTTTAAGGCGTCATCAAAGATTTCTTCTGTTATGCCATCTATCTTAATATCCATTTGAAGAGCTGTTATTCCATCAGCAGTTCCTGCAACTTTAAAATCCATATCTCCTAAATGATCTTCATCACCTAAAATGTCAGTAATAACAGCGAAATCTTCATTTTCTTTTACCAAGCCCATCGCTACTCCTGCTACTGATTTTTTAATTGGTATACCGGCATCCATGAGAGCCAAGCTAGATCCGCAAACAGACGCCATAGAGCTAGAACCATTAGATTCAGTTATTTCAGAAACAACCCTGATCGTATAAGGAAATTCTTCAGGATCAGGAAGTACCGCTTCTAAAGCTCTTCTCGCCAGTTTTCCATGGCCTATTTCTCTACGTTTAGGACCAGCTAAAAAGCTAGCTTCTCCTACTGAATATGGTGGGAAATTATAGTGAAGCATAAATTGATCCTTAAACTCTCCTTCAAGTGCATCAATTAATTGAGCTTGCCTGGGAGAACCTAATGTTGCAGCCACTATGGCTTGAGTTTCACCTCTCGTAAATAAAGCGGAACCGTGTGTATTGTGTAAAAGACCAGCTTCAACAAAAATAGGTCTTACCGTATCCAGGTCTCTACCATCAATTCTAGCCTCACCATTTAGGAGTCTTGTCCTTACAATCTTTTTTTCTACCTTTTTAAAAGCATCCAGTAAATCTGATTCAGAGATTTCGGAGTCTTCATCTTCTGGTATTTTTTCTTCAATCAGTTTTTCTTTGATTCCAGCTATAAATTGCACTCTTTCTTGCTTATCTTTAATTGAATATGCTTCGGTGATCTTGTCGGTAAAATTTTTCTCTACAGTCTTTAATAGATTTTCATCTATAGTTTTTGGTTCATACTCAAAAGGCTCTTTCCCAACTTCTTTTGCCATTTCCTCTATAGCTTTAATAGACTCTTGCATTTCTTGATGGGCAAAAAGGATTCCTCCTAACATCTGATCCTCAGTTAGCTCCTTGGCTTCAGATTCCACCATGATCACAGCTGAGTCACTGCCAGCAATTACCATATCTAAATAAGAATTCTCCATTTCACTTCGTAGAGGATTGATAACATACTGACCTTCTATAAATCCTACCCTTGCAGCCCCTAAAGGACCTTTAAATGGAAGACCTGAAATAGCTAAAGCAGCTGAAGCACCCAAGAAAGAGAGGATATCTGGATCTTCATCTTTATCAGATGAAAGCACAGTACAAATGACTTGAACTTCATATAAGAAGTCATTTTCAAAAAGTGGTCGTATTGGTCTATCAATTAATCTTGAGGTTAAAGTTTCTTTTTCGGTAGGCCTTCCCTCTCTCTTGAAGAATCCTCCTGGAATTTTTCCTGTAGCATAAGTTTTTTCTAAATAGTTAACTGTAAGCGGAAAGAAATCTTGACGTTCTCCTGGTGGCTTTCCTACAACCACCGTAGATAGAACCTGAGTATTACCTGAGGATACTAATACCGCACCGGTAGCTTGTCTCGCTACTTTTCCTGTTTCAAAGACAATTTCATTATTGCCAATTTTTGTAATTTTCTTGTAATTTTCCATATGTTTTTTAATTATTAATAAAAATACCCCCTAAGGGTTTTATAAAAAGGAAATAAATAGATTTATCTTCTTAAACCAAGCTCACTTAAAAGCTTAGAATAAGTTTCGGGCTTCTTCTCTTTCAAATAATCTAGGAGTTTCCGTCTTTTATTTACCATCCTTATCAAACCAGTTCTTGAATGGTGATCTTTAGAGTTTTCTGAGAAATGAGATTGGAGTGAATCAATATTAGCTGACAAAAGTGCTATTTGAACTTCTGCAGATCCAGTATCTGAACTGGACCTACCAAACTTTGTTACTATTTCTTTCTTACTAGAATTATCTAAAACCAAAATTTTTCCTAAATTTTTGAAGGTGAAGCAGAGTATTTTTGAGTATTAAAAAGCCTTTTAGGCGAGACCTTCATAGATGAATCAACACTACCGATTCCTATAAACGAACCTTCTTCTTCGTATAATCTTACTATTCCTTCTTTTTCTTGCCGCGCATTATAGTCCACTTGTTTACCAAGTTTTCTTCATTAAATGACCCTATATGTGTCCTTCTTAGTTCTAAGACAGTAGCTGCAGAGTTCAAAGATTTTCCGATCGATTGAACTAACGCCCTTATATAAGTTCCTTTTGTACAAGATATTTCTATCTCGATTTCTTTCATTTTTGTTACTGACTTTAAATTCAAACCTTGAACTTCAATATGTCTAGGTTCTCTCTTTAAAGATACTCCTTTTCTTGCCCAGTAGTACAGTGGTTTACCATCCCTCTTCAGTGCAGAATACATGGGGGGTATTTGATCCTGCTTTCCAATAAAACTCTCCAGAGCCTTAGATAACTCTTTTTTAGAAAATTTAACATCAGCTTTGCATATTTCTATACCAGTAATATCTCCAGTATCCGTTTCTAATCCAAAAAGGATTTTTACGTTATATGTTTTGGGCAGACTGCTAACATAATAACTAAACTTAGTTGCTTCACCTATTGATATAGGAAGCATTCCAGTAGCTAAGGGATCCAATGTTCCGCAATGACCAACTTTTTTTTCGTTTAAGATTTTTTTTACAAGATCTAAACAGCCCCTTGAAGAAATACCAGATGGTTTATCAATCAGTAAGAAGCCATTCATAAAAAGGAGCTTGTCTGATCTTCCTGGAATGAAAGCTCTGGTAGTCGCTTAACATTTAACCTTTTTCCTAAATTACTTCTAATAAAGCCTTTAGCTTTTTTTAAGCCTTTTTCAACCTCTAACGAACTTATTTGAGTAAAACTATTTAAGCTTGAGAAAATTATATAAGCTTTACTAATATCTTTTGAAAGCTCTACTCTTATTATTGTAATACCTTTAAGTCTGGGGTCTTTTACTTCATTTCTTAGAATTGCAGCTATCTCAGTTCTTATTTGATCTGAAAGGCGATCAGAGCGATTAAAATCTGAAGACTTCATTAACCTAATGTTCTTCTAATTTCTTTTTTGTCAAATACCTCTATCTTATCTCCAACTTTTACATCAGAATAATTTTCTATCCCTATTCCACATTCTGTACCTGTCTGTACTTCAGAAGCTTCATCTTTAAATCTTCGAAGAGAGTCCAAAAGACCTTCAAATATAACTATGTCGTCTCTGATTACCCTTACAAATTGATTTACTTTTATTGTTCCTTCAATAACCATTGAACCAGCTATCAAACCGAACTTTGGTGACTTAAATGTATCTTTCACTTCGGCTGTACCTAAAATTTCTTCTTTTATTTCAGGTTCTAGCTCACCTTCTATTATTTCTTTTACTCCATCTAAAAGATCATAAATTATTCCGTAGTAAGAAATATTAATCGACTCAGATTCAGCGAGTTTTTTAGAAGGGCTGTCAGCTCTAACATTAAAACCAATGATCGAAGAATTAGTTGTCATTGCTAGATTCACATCATTGGTATTTATTCCTCCTACAGAGTCATGAACGACATTTAGTTTCACTTCTTCAGACTCAAAGTTTTTTAAAGAACCTAATATTGCTTCAAGGGAACCATAAGTATCAGATTTAATTAATAAATTAAGAGTTTTTGTATTAGTAAATTCAGAATCAAACAATGATTCCAAATTAGTTATTTGTTGTCTTGCAAGTTTAGTCTCCCTTGCCTTCTTAGATCTTTCAGTAGAAATTTCTTTTGCCATTTTTTCACTTGTTACAACTACAAAATCTTCTCCAGCTTTTGGAGGTAAATCTAGACCACTTATTAATACAGGCACTGAAGGACCTGCAGATTTTAGAGATACAGAGTTTTCATCCATTAAGCTTCTTATCTTCTTAGTTTGTTCTCCTACTAACATCATATCCCCTATTTCTAAGGTCCCTTCTTGTACAAGAACTGTTGCAACAGCACCCTTCCCTTTCTCTATGCTAGAGTCTAGAACTATCCCATGAGCAGGACCCTGATGATAAGACTTCAATTCAAGTACTTCAGCTTCTAAAGAAACTGCTTCTAATAAAGAATCCACCCCATCACCCTTTAAAGCTGAAACTGGAATAAACTGTGTATTTCCTCCCCAATCGTCAGGGACAAGTTCCTTAGAAGAGAGCTCATTCTTTACTCTTTCTATATCTGATCCTTCAAGGTCAATTTTATTAACCGCTACAATGATTGGAACTTCAGCTGCATTAGCATGACTGATTGCTTCTTCAGTTTGCGGCTGAAGACCGTCATCAGCTGCAACTACTAATATAACAATGTCTGTAGAATTAGCCCCTCTAGCTCTTACTTCACTAAAAGCTGCGTGACCAGGAGTATCAATAAATGTCATGTTTCCATATTTTGTTTCAGTCTGATAAGCCCCAATCTTCTGAGTAATACCTCCTTCTTCTTGGTTAGTTACATTACTATTTCGTATTGTGTCTAAAAGAGTGGTCTTCCCATGATCTACATGACCTAAAACGGAGATAACTGGATTTCTAGGTTCCTGAGTACCTTCATAAGAAACTAATTCATCTAACTTATCTTCTGCAAGTTCTTCTTGAGCTGGTTCGGCCTTATGCCCCATTTCCTCTGTGACCAAAATAGCAGTATCTTGATCTAGTGTTTGATTTACAGTAGCCATCACTCCCATATCCATCAATTTTTTTACTACTTCTGACGATTTAATTGAAATTTCTTTTGCTAAGTCACTGACAGTTATAGTTTCAGGAACTTTTACATTTTTTGAAACAAATTCAGCTGGTTTTTCAAACCTGTGCTCGGTAATCTTTCCTTCTTCTTTGCTTAAGAACTCTTCTCCCTCAAGTTCTTTTAGTTCTTTTTTGGAAATAACAACCTTATCTTTCTGAACTTTCTTTTTCTTTTCTATTACTTTAGGTGCTACAGAAGGTTTAGTTCTCTTGACTACAGTTTGAGAAGGCTTTGCTCTTCTTTTAACAGAAACTTTCTTTTCAGACTCTTTTTGTCTTCTCTCTTCTTCTGATTTCTTAAATTCCTCTCCTTCAATTCTTTTTTTCTCTATTTTTTCAAAATCGATTCTTTTAGAGTCATCTCTAATGTCTTCTTCCGCTCCAGAAG
The DNA here is from genome assembly GCA_001628005.1 of SAR86 cluster bacterium REDSEA-S09_B4. Taxonomy (GTDB): domain Bacteria; phylum Pseudomonadota; class Gammaproteobacteria; order Magnimaribacterales; family Magnimaribacteraceae; genus AEGEAN-183. Next base: position 42,112 of record LUQU01000004.1, on the reverse strand, counting down.
TCTTAGCCTTCTTTCTCTTTATAGCTATAGTCGTCTGTTTGACTGCGCTTTCTGCTGGTTTTTTTCTTTTAAGTGAGATTGTCTTGGAGTACTTTCCTTGTTGACCTTTTAAAAAATTTAAAAGTATTTTCTTGTCTTGATCCGTAACTAAGTCAGAAGCTAAAGTTTGATTCAATCCTGCCTCTTTCATTTGTGACAGAATTTTGTCTTCTGGAGTACCTACAATCTTAGCTAACTCTTCAACCGAAATATCTTTCATCTATTCCTATTCATCCTCTTTAAACCAATGTTCCCTAGCTTCCATAATTAAATCCGCTGCAGATTTTTCATCCATCTCAATTACATCAGTTAGTTCTTCTACAGATAACTCAGCCAAATCCTCTCTTGTCTTAATCCCTTTTTGATTTAATTCTAGTGCTAAAGTCATATCCACTGACTTAACAGCCATTAAATCATTTTCATCATCTTCGGCTTCAGAAGAAATCTCCATTGTTAAAGTCAAAAGAGCTTCTTTAGATCTATTAATTAGAAGTTCTGATATTTCTTCATCAAAACCTTCTATTTTATTTAGGTCAGACTCTTTAGCAGCAGCAATCAAGTCTAATGATGAATATCCTTCACTAATCAAAACACTTGCTAAATCTTTATCTACATCCAGATAATCTATCAGAACTTGCAAACTGGCAGCAGAGGTGTTCTCCTCTTGCCCAGCTTCGTCTTTATCTACCACATTTAATTTCCAACCAGTAATTAAGCTACATAATCTGACATTTTGCCCACTTCTGCCTATAGCCTGTGCCAATGAATCCTTATCTACCGCAACTTCCATTATCTGATTTTCTTCATCTAAGACAATTGAGTCTATCTCAGCTGGGCCGATTGCATTTATAAGTAATTCTGCTGGATCATCATCCCAAATAACAATATCTAATCTCTCATTTCCAAGCTCGGCAGAAACTGCTTGCACCCTAGATCCTCTCATGCCTACACAGGCTCCCACAGGATCAATTCTATTGTCATTTGTTTTCACTGCTATTTTGGCTCTAGAACCTGCATCTCTTGCGATAGCTTTAATTTCTATTACTTGTTCAGCTATTTCAGGAACCTCTAACCTAAATAGCTCTCCAACCATTTCGGGACATTTCCGACTCAATGAAAGTTGAGATCCTCTATTTTCTCTTTCCTCTTCTTGTAAGACAGCCCTTAATCTATCTCCTATTCTATATACTTCACCCGGTATCAATTCAGTTCTAGGGAGGATGGCTTCTGCTCCATCACCCAGATCTACAATTAAGAACTCTCTTGTAACTTTTTTTACAGTCCCATTAACTAACTCTCCAAGAAATGATCTGTATTGATCTACTATCTTGGCCCTTTCAGCTTCTCTAACTTTTTGAACTATTACTTGTTTTGCAGCTTGGGCAGCTATTCTTCCAAATTCTACATTATCAACTTTTTCTTCTATTCTTGATCCGAGTTCAAATTTAGAATCTTTCTTTTTAGCTTCATCTAAAAGAATGTGTAATCCTGGATCCTCAAATTCCTCTTCATCAACAACTTCCCAAAATCTAAAAGTCTCGTATTCGCCTGAAGATTTATCAATATTAACTTCTATATTAGAAGGTTCTGAATATCTTCTTTTAGTAGCAGTAGCCAATGCTGACTCAATAGCTTCAAAGATTACTTCTTGAGGCAGTCCCTTTTCACCAGAAACTGACTCAGCTACTAATAAAATCTCATTTTGCATTTTTTACCCCCGTGAATTCTAGATTTGCTTTTTCAATTTCTTGAAACTGGATAAAACACTCTTCATCTCGAACATTAATAATTAAGCCCTTTTCAGAGACTGAAATAAGAACTCCTTTGACACTCTTGAATTGTTGTTCTGTATCTCTATACCTAATTTTAATTGTGTACCCCAGGTAATTTATATATTGATCTTTATTGAAGAATTTTCTTTCTATTCCTGGTGAAGAAACTTCTAAAATTGAATTTATAGAGTAAGTATCATCAGCCTCTATTACTTTAGATACATGTTTACTTACTTTTTCACAATCTTCTACAGTTACCCCATTTTCATTATCAATAAATATCCTTAGAGTGGGATTTAAGCTACTACCTAATAGTTCTATACCCCAAATATCGTACCCCAAGGTTTTAATATCCTTTTTTATTAATGTCTCTATATATTCTTTATCCATTCTTACTAACCTAACAAAAAAGCCCTCTAGGGGCTTTTAGTTGGTAGCGGGGGTAGGATTTGAACCTACGACCTTTGGGTTATGAGCCCAACGAGCTACCGGACTGCTCCACCCCGCATCAAAGCTGGCGAAGTATAGGTCTAGCTATCATGGTGGTCAAGAAAATTGGTGCCGAAGAGAGGATTCGAACCTCCACGGGCTAAAGCCCACTACCCCCTCAAGGTAGCGTGTCTACCAGTTCCACCACTTCGGCAAGTCTATTCAGGTAAAGAATCGGGGACTATACCTTCGTTAGGCTTAATTATTTCTTGTTCTAACTCAACCTCCTTATCCATAGTTCTAGATTGGAAAGTTAAGTAAAAACTTAGAATAAGAAAAATAAGAGATAAAACAGCAGTAATCTTAGCTAATGGGCTTAAGGAACTATTGGGTCCAAACATTGTATTACCTGAACCGCCACCAAAAGCACTGCCTATATCTGATCCTTTACCTTGTTGAAGCAAAACAAGTGCAATTACTAATAGTGCAGTTAAAATATAAAAGAAGATTAATAAAGTCTGCATTAATGATTCCCTAGTTTTAATTATTACTTAAGACAATGTTACAAAATTCTTGATATTGTAAAGAAGCACCACCTATAAGTAACCCCTGTACTCCTTTAATTAAGAGTATATCCTTTGAACTCGATGAATCTACACTACCTCCGTAGGATACTCCTAGGAATCCTTCTTTTTGATAAGAACTAACCTCATCACTTATTTCTCTATGAACTTTATTTATGTAATCTATGTTGGCTGCAGTGCCAGATCCAATAGCCCAAACAGGCTCATACGCTATCATAAATTCATTTAACTCTGCATTCTTAACTATTTGTAATTGTTGCTTGAGGACCTTTGCGGTTTGATTTTCTTCTTTTTCCTTCAGAGACTCTCCAATACAAAAAATAACCTTTAACCCATCCTCTGAAGCTGATTTAAGCTTTTCCAATAATAAGGAATCTCTTTCTTTAAAAATATCTCTTCTTTCAGAATGGCCAATTATTACAAACTCTGAGCCTATACTTCTTAGCATTGCGCCATCTATGCCGCCAGTTATAGGAGAAAAGCTACTGGGATCTATATTTTGAGCACCCAAAGAAATATTTAACTTATATTTACTTATAAGCTGGGAAGCTTCTGATAAAAAACATACGGGTGGACAAAGTAGACACTGCTTTTGAAGTGATTTATCCAATGTTTTACCAACTCCTTCAAGCCAATCTGAAAGCATAGATTGGGAGCCATTCATTTTCCAATTTGCTATAAACATAAATTTTATGCAGCTTTGCGTATAAACTCAGACAGTTCTTTTGCCAAGTCATCTGCTAGTTCTTTTGTTGAAGCTTCGACCATAACTCTTAACAGTTCTTCTGTACCAGAAGGCCTAATAAGAACTCTTCCTTTATTACCCAGTTTCTTTTCTAATTTAGAAATTTCAGATCTGATTTCAGAATTCATTAATATTTTATATGGATCATTTACTTCAAAACTGATTAATTGCTGTGGTAATTTTGTAAAGTTCTCTAGAGCCTTTGAGATATCAAAATCTATATCCTTTAATGATTCCAGTAATTTAATTGAAGCGATAAGAGCATCTCCAGTAGTAGTTTTGTCTAAGCAAATGATATGCCCTGAAGGCTCTCCTCCCAAAATCCAGCTTCTTTCCCTTAAAGCCCTCAATACATATTTATCACCTACATCGGTTCTTAAGAAGCCTATTCCTTTATTTTCCAAGAAGTCTTCTAAGGACTTGTTTGTCATGAGAGTTCCTACTACTCCCTCATAAGATTTATTTTCTTGCTTAATGGAATTCCTAGAGACTAATGTGTATAGAAGATCATCTCCATCTAATATTATTCCTTTCTTATCAACAATCACTAATCTATCCCCATCTCCATCAAAAGAAATACCTAGATCTGCCTCATTAGAAATAACTGCTTGTTGTATTTTTTCAGGATTAGTAGAGCCACAATCTGCATTAATATTAATTCCATCTGGCGAAGTAGACATTTCGGTTACCTTACAACCCAATTCGCCAAACACTTTTGGAGCTATTGCATAATTAGCTCCATTTGCACAATCAATAACTAGATTAAGTCCAGATAAATCAAGATTTGGAGAGGCAGAAAGACAAAATTCAATATATCTAGACTGTGCGTCTTCAAGCCTCTTCGCTTTTCCAAGTTCTAGAGAATCTACTACTGTACTCTTGTCTAAAAGAACATCTTCTATTTCCTTCTCAAACTGATAATCAGGCTTGAAACCTTTTTCAGTAAAGAATTTAATTCCATTATCACTAAACCTATTATGTGAAGCACTAATAACCAAACCAGCCTGATTGGTTGATTTTGCTAAATACGCAACACCTGGAGTAGGCATAGGTCCAACTAAAGTGACATTTACTCCAGCTGAAATGAACCCTGATTCCAATGCAGACTCGATCATGTATCCGGAGATCCTTGTGTCTTTACCTATTAATATTCCTTCAATGCCTTTTTCTTGCAAAATCTTCCCTGCAGCCCAACCTAGCTTAACCATAAATAAAGGATTCATCTTAGATTCAACTGGACCTCTAATGCCATCGGTACCAAAACGCCAATCTAAAGGAAAATATTCAGGTATTTTTTTTAAAGACATTGATCTAAAGTTGTTAAGTTAAAGTTACCTCAACTTTGCTCAGCAGCATCCCCTACTGAAGGGTCATTCTTTTCTTTATTTTCAGTCTTATTTTCTTTAGACCCTGGAGCTCTAGGTTTTGCACCAGCCATAATGTCATCTATCTGTTCTGAATCTAAAGTTTCGTATTCAACTAACGATTTCGCCATTAAATGAAGATTTTCTAAATTCTCTTTTAGTAAATTCGTTGCATTTTCATAACAAGTAGAAATAATTAATTTAACTTCTTTATCAATTTTTGAAGCGGTTTCATCAGAAATACCTTGTTTGGCACTTCCAACCGATCTTCCTAAAAAAGGCTCATCGGTCTCATCTCCATAACGCATTGGTCCTAACTCTTGAGAGAGGCCCCATTTAGTAACCATATTACGTGCCAACTCTGTAGCCCTCTCTATGTCATTAGAAGCGCCAGTAGTTATTCCCTTTTCACCATATATCAATTCTTCAGCAATTCTGCCTCCGTATAAACCACAAATCCTGTCTAAAACATATTGACGGCTATGGCTATACTTATCCTCTTCAGGTAGAAAAACTGTTATTCCTAAAGCCCTTCCTCTTGGAATAATAGTCACTTTATAAACTGGATCATGTTCCTCTAGCAATCTACCTACAATTGCGTGACCAGCCTCGTGATATGCGGTTTTAAGTTTATCTTCTTCAGACATAACCAAGGACCTTCTTTCAGTGCCCATCATTACCTTGTCTTTAGCAAAATCCATTTGCTCCATCCCTACAAGCTTCTTTCCAGATCTTGCTGCAACTAAAGCTGCTTCATTTACCAAATTTGCTAGATCAGCACCCGAAAAACCAGGAGTTCCTCGAGCAATTACAGAAGGATCTACATCTTCTCCTATTGGAACTTTTTTCATATGAACCTTAAGGATTTGTTCTCTTCCTCTAATATCAGGAAGTGGGACTACTACTTGTCTATCAAACCTGCCTGGCCTTAATAAAGCTGGATCTAATACATCTGGTCTGTTTGTAGCAGCAATGATAATTATTCCTTCGTTTTGTTCAAAACCGTCCATTTCTACAAGAAGTTGATTTAAAGTCTGCTCTCTTTCATCATGACCTCCACCTAAACCTGCACCCCTATGTCTTCCAACTGCATCTATTTCATCTATAAAAACTATACAAGGTGCTTGCCTCTTTGCTTGTTCAAACATATCCCTTACTCTTGAAGCCCCTACTCCTACAAACATCTCAACAAAATCAGATCCTGAGATTGTAAAGAATGGAACTTGAGCTTCTCCTGCAATTGCTCTGGATAAAAGAGTTTTACCTGTTCCTGGTGACCCTACCATGAGTATCCCAGTAGGTATCTTCCCTCCAAGTTTTTGAAATTTTGATGGATCCTTCAGAAAGTCTACTATTTCCTGAACTTCTTCCTTAGCCTCTTCTATACCTGCTACATCCGAAAAGTTTGTTTTAACTTTACCTCCCTCTAGCATCTTTGCCTTGCTTCTGCCAAAGCTCATGGGTCCTGATTTTCCAGATATTCCTCCTTGCATTTGACGCATAAAGAAAATAAATACAGCAAGAATTATTAATATTGGAAAACTAGCAATTAAGAGTTGTTTTAAGATTGATTGCTGTTCAGGCTTCTCTCCAATAACAGAGACTCTGTGGTCTTTAAGTACTTCACTTAGATCATCTTGTAAAAAAGGAGGTTTAACGGTTTCAAAGCTTTTTCCATTTACTGTTTTTCCTGTAATGGTGTAATTATCATTCTGAAATTCCACACTTAAAACTTGATCACTCTCAACTTGAGCTATGAATTCAGAATAACTAATTACCTCGCTTTTGGATTCAGAAGAAAAGTTGCTGAAAACAGTGAACAAGGTCACTACTATAAAAAGCCACATTAAGATATTTTTTACTAATTCACTCATTTTTTCTTACCAACCCCTAGGATATAGGTTTCTTTAGAATTTGCTCTCGAAGAATCTGGTTTTCTAATTTTAACCTTTTGGAAGTTAGTTTTCATATAAATCATTAATTTGTCAAAATTTTCACCATGAAATACTTTACATAAAGCAGTTCCTCTTACTTTTAAAAAATTATCAATACATAGCCTAATATCTATAAGAATAGCTTCCATTAAGGCATTATCTCTGTCTCTTATACCACTTATATTTGGGGCAATATCAGATAAAACAACATCAAATGGCAGAATATTTTTATTTAAGACTTCGAAATCACTTACACAAAGGTTTTCTAGGCCTTTATTTATGAAATGAACTGGCTTCAATGGCTGCATAATCTTTTTATCTACTCCAAAAACTATGCCTTTTTTACCTACTATTTCTTTACAGACTTGAGACCATCCTCCTGGGCTACTACCTAGATCTAAGACTTTTGCATGGGGTTTTATAAAGTTGTCTTTTTTTTGTATCTCTAGAAGCTTAATGGCGGACCTTGACCTATAACCATGAGCTTTAGCTAACTTAGAAAAAGTATCTGCTTTTTTGTATATAGCTTTAGATGATTTGGTCAAATTTAGATGTGATGAATAGACAAGATTTCATATTCCTTTTTTCCACCAGGGGTCTCCAAATTTACAAGATCCCCTTCACATTTTCCAATTAGACTTCTGGCTAAGGGTGAATTAACAGATATCTTACTCAACTTAGCATCTGCTTCATCTTCCCCCACTATCTTATAAGAAATTAAGTTACTATCTTTCAAGTCTTGTATTTCTACCGTAGTTCCAAAAATTACCTTCCCAGTAGGCTCTATATCTGACACATCTATAATTTGAGAATTAGCCAACTTACTTTCAATATCTCTGATCCGTGATTCAATTAGTCCCTGTTGTTCTTTTGCAGCATGATATTCTGCATTTTCTTTCAAATCGCCATGCTCTCTAGCTTCAGCTATAGCTTTTACTACATTGTTTCGATCAACAGATTTAAGCTTTTGGAGCTCTTCTCTGAGAGAGGACTCACCCTCTTTTGTCATGGGATAACGAGGCATTAGTTTAGTTTCTTGTAAATTTACAGTTTAGCATGAAGGTCTTGTAATCGATCTACATCCCAATCTTCTTTATTTCTTAGAACCGAACAAACTGCCCTTCCTCCTTCCAAAGTTGTAGTGCAGTAGATTTTCTCTTCTAAAGCTGTTCTTCTTATGGAAGCAGAATCCAAAATTGATTGCCTTCCTTCGGTGGTGTTAACTACTATTTGAATTTCGCCATTTTTCATCATATCTACAACATGAGGTCTTCCTTCTGCAACTTTCTTTACAATTGTTACAGGAAGGTCGCTTTCAGAAATGAAAGTTGCTGTCCCTTTAGTGGCAACTATAGTGAAACCTAGATCGTGAAACTCTTTAGCTAATTCTGCAACAAATTCCTGATCAGAGTTTCGCACACTGAGAAAAATACATCCCTCAGAAGATATATTTTCGCCCGCTCCTATTTGAGCTTTAGCATAGGCTTCAGCAAAACTTTTGCCTATCCCCATAACTTCTCCAGTGGATTTCATTTCAGGACCAAGTATCGGATCTACCCCTTGAAATTTTGAAAATGGAAGTACTGCCTCTTTCACAGAAAAATATTTAGGGATAATCTCTTTAGTAAATCCTTGTCTTTTTAAAGAAATTCCTGACATGCATTTTGCACCTACTTTAGCTAAAGAATTCCCAATGCACTTTGAGACAAAAGGGATGGTTCTAGAGGCCCTAGGATTTACCTCAAGTAAATAAAGAATATCATCACAAAGAGCTAACTGGACATTTATAAGTCCAACTGCCTTTATTTCCAAGGCTATAGATTTAACCATGGTATGAATTTCTGAAATTAACTTACTGTCCAAGTTATAAGGAGGTAAAGAGCAAGCAGAGTCCCCGGAATGGATACCAGCTTGTTCAATATGTTGAAGAATACCTCCAATAACTACTTCCTTGCCATCACAAACTGCTTCAATATCTAATTCAATTGCTTGATTTAAAAAACTATCTAATAAAACTGGGCTTTCTTCACTTGCCTCTACTGCATCAACTAAATAATTTTCTAAATCTTTTTGGTTGTAAACTATTTCCATAGCTCTTCCTCCAAGAACATAAGAAGGCCTAACTACCAAAGGAAACCCTATTTCAGTTGAAACTTTCATAGCCTCTTCCTGATTAGTGGCTAACCCATTTGGGGGCTGAGTTAGTTTTAGTTTGTGAACGAACTTTTGAAATCTTCCTCTGTCTTCAGCCAAGTCTATTGAATCGGGAGATGTTCCCCATATAGGCACACCATTCTTTTCTAGTTCTTTAGCTAATTTTAAAGGAGTTTGCCCTCCGTATTGGACTATAACTCCAAGTGGTTTCTCCAACTCAGTAATAGTAAGCACATCTTCCATAGTGATGGGTTCAAAATATAATCTATCGGAAACATCATAGTCAGTAGAAACAGTTTCTGGATTGCAATTTACCATTATTGATTCGTATCCTTCTTCTTTCATAGCTAGAGCTGCATGAACACAGCAATAATCAAACTCTATCCCCTGACCGATTCTGTTTGGACCTCCTCCCAAAACTATCACCTTCTTTTTACTGCTAGGTTTAGATTCACATTCTTCTTCATAGGTTGAGTACATGTAGGCGGTTGATGATTCAAATTCAGCCGCGCAAGTATCCACTCTTTTAAATACCGGTATTACCTTAAGCTCTTTCCTTTTTTCTCTGACCTCTCTTTCTTGAGTCTTTAACAAAAAAGCCAATCTACTATCTGAAAACCCTTTTTTCTTTACATCCAATAAATAATCTTTGTCTATTGCGTTTAAGGACAAATTTTTTAAAGTATCTTCCTCAATTATTAAATCCTCAATTTGTGAAATAAACCAAGGATCAATTTTTGTTGTATTAAAAACTTCTTGAACTGTCATGCCATTTCTTAGTGCATCAGCCAGGAACCAAATCCTGTCTGGGCTTGGTGTTGAAAGTTCTTTCTTTAGATCAGCCAAGTCTTGATTTGAACAATCATATATTTCGTTAAGCCCATCCTTTCCAATTTCTAATCCTCTTATAGCCTTTTGAAATGACTCCTGAAAGGTTCTACCTATTGCCATGACTTCACCAACTGATTTCATTTGCGTTGTCAAAATAGGTTCTGCTTGTGGAAACTTCTCGAAATTAAATCTGGGAATCTTCGTAACTACATAATCTATAGATGGTTCAAAGGATGAAGGAATGATACCTCCAGTAATATCATTTCTAAGCTCATCCAGTGTGTATCCTACTGCTAACTTAGCTGCTACTTTTGCAATCGGAAATCCAGTAGCTTTCGAGGCTAAAGCTGAAGACCTAGAAACTCTTGGGTTCATTTCAATTACCAGCATTTCTCCATCTTCAGGATTAACAGTAAATTGAACATTAGAACCGCCAGTCTCCACACCAATTTCTCTAAGAATGTCCATAGCTGCATTTCTCATTAGCTGATACTCTTTATCTGTTAGGGTTTGAGCAGGTGCAACTGTTATGGAATCTCCAGTATGTACACCCATAGGATCTAGGTTTTCAATACTGCAAACTATGATGCAGTTATCATTTTTATCCCTTACCACTTCCATTTCGTATTCCTTCCAACCTTCGAGATATTCATCTATATAAATCTCAGAGGTTGGAGATAGATCAAAACCTCTGGAACAGATCTCTTCGAATTCATCTTGATTATAGGCAACTCCACCTCCTGCCCCTCCCATAGTAAAGTTGGGCCTTAAGACACAGGGAAACCCAATATCTTTTACTATTTTTTTAGCTTCTTTTAAATTGTGTGCTAAAGCTGCCTTGGGAGTTCTTAAACCAATCTTCTTCATTGCTTCAGAAAATCGGTCTCTGTCTTCAGCTTTATCTATTGCATCTTTGGTGGCTCCAATCATTTCAACTTTATGTTTTTTTAGAACCCCTTCTCTATCTAAATCCAAGGCAGTATTTAATCCCGTCTGACCACCCATAGTTGGTAAAATTACATCTGGTTTTTCTTTTTCTATAATTTTTTCCACTGTTTGCCACTGAATTGGTTCTATATAGGTAGCATCAGCTAAAGAGGGATCAGTCATGATGGTAGCTGGATTTGAATTGACTAAAATTACCCTAAATCCATCTTCTTTTAGAGCTTTACAAGCCTGAGCTCCTGAATAATCAAATTCACAAGCCTGGCCTATTACAATGGGTCCTGCTCCTAAAATTAAAACTGAATTTATATCCGTTCGTTTAGGCATTAGCCTTTCTCATATTTTCTAAAAATTGTTCGAAAAGTAACTTTATGTCATGTGGTCCTGGACTAGCCTCTGGGTGACCTTGGAAACTAAAAAAAGGCAATTCTTCGTGTTTGATCCCTTGAATTGTTCCATCAAATAGCGATCTGTGAGTAACCAATACCTCCTTTGGCAACGAACTTTCTTTAACAGTAAAACCATGATTTTGACTGGTTATAAAAACTTCATTGTTTGTTAAATTCTTAACTGGGTGATTGGCGCCGTGATGACCAAATTTCATCTTTTCTGTTTTGCCTCCCAAGGCAAGAGATAAGAGCTGGTGCCCTAGACATATGCCGAATATAGGCATTTCTCTTTCTATTAATCTCTTAATAGTCTGTATGGCATAATCACAAGGTTCAGGATCTCCTGGACCATTAGAAAGAAAAACTCCATCTGGGTTAAGTTTTGTTATCTCTTTGTAAGTTGTCTTAGCAGGCAGAATAGTAACTTCACAACCTTTTTGAAAAAGAATCCTAAGAATATTCTTTTTTATTCCAAAATCTAAAGCGACAACTTTAAATGCTTTCCTAGACTCGCCTTGTCTCCATTCACTTTGATCCCATGAATAAGGCTTCTTAGTAGTTACTTTCTTAGCTAAGTCTAATCCTTTTAGACCTGAAAACTTTTGAGCTAAAGAAATAGCTTTTTGTTCTGAAATATTTTTTCCTGTGATAATTGCTGCTGATTGAGCACCTTCTTTGCGAATTCTTGATGTGAGCTTTCTAGTATCTATATCTGAAATAGCTACAGTCTCTTTCGCAATTAAGTATTCTGTAAGGTCAGTTTCTTTACGCCAATTACTAGCAAAAACTGAAAGGTCTTTGATAACTAAACCTGAAGCCCAGACCCTATCTGATTCGACATCTTCAGAATTCACTCCGGTGTTACCAATATGGGGGTAAGTTAAGGTAACAATTTGTTTTGCATAAGAAGGATCAGTAAGAATTTCTTGATAGCCAGTCATGGCGGTATTAAAAACTACCTCCCCATTTGTTTCTCCTAAGAAACCAATACTCTTACCAAAGAAGGTAGTGCCGTCTGCTAATGCTAGTACGGCTTTATCAAAGCTCATCTTATTTAGAGCCTAAAAATTGAAGGAAAAGTTGATAAAAAAAAGCGAACCAGTTAAATATCTGAAGTTCGCAGGTATGATTTTAATGCTTTTAGGCATTAAAACCGCACTATAATAAATAAGCGGAGCACTGTCTATTTAAAAGATTGATAATTTACAAAAATGATCAAAACAACTGAGCAGATAGAAAAAATGAGATTAGCTGGAAAGCTAGCTTCTGAAGTTCTAGAAATGGTAACTCCATTAGTCAAACCAGGTATATCAACAGGTGAGTTAGATAAAATCTGTCATGACTTCATAGTCAATGAGCAAGATGCTATTCCAGCTAATGTAGGCTATAAAGGGTATGAAAAAACAATTTGTAGTAGCCTAAATCAGGTTGTTTGCCATGGCATTCCTGATTTTCAAAGAAAATTAAAGGATGGAGATATTTTAAATATTGATGTAACGGTAAAAAAGGATGGATGGCATGGTGATACATCTAAGATGTTTTTAGTAGGCAAGTCACAACCTCACAATGAAAGATTGGTTAATATCACCCAAGAATGCCTTTATAAAGGCATAGAGCAAGTAAAGCCAGGTGCCTATTTGGGGGACATTGGTAATGCCATTCAAGTTCATGCTGAAAACAATCACTATTCAGTTGTAGAAGACTATTGTGGTCATGGAATTGGAGAGATTTATCATGAAGACCCTCAAGTACTTCACTATGGCCAAGCTGGAACAGGCTTAGAGTTAAGAGAAGGTATGTGCTTCACCATAGAACCAATGATTAACCTAGGCACAAAATATACTAAAGCTCTAGCTGATGGCTGGACTGTTGAAACGAAAGATGGAAGAAACTCAGCTCAATGGGAACATACGCTTGTTGTTACTTCGTCAGGATATGAAGTATTAACAAAAAGATCTGAAGAAATCTTTTAGATCATGTCTTCAAATCTAATTTTAAGTAATCAAGAGATACGAAAAGCTTCAATACTGTCAAAGAAAAATTCGGATCATGAATTTATAAACTGGTTAAAAAAAAGAAAATCAGGAGTTTCTGGAATTGAACAATTCTTAAGAAATAGATCTAACAGTATAGATAATTTAATTTCTTCTATCTGGGTTACTTCAAACCTTTCTGAAAAGGAAAACATTTGTCTTTTTGCAGTTGGAGGTTATGGAAGACAAGAACTGCACCCTTACTCAGATATTGATCTATTAATCCTTTATAAAGGAAAAATAAATAAAAATACTAGAACTTCAATAGAATCCTTTATTAGCCAACTTTGGGATCTTGAATTAGATCTAGGGCATAGTGTCAGAAGTACTGATGAAGAGGAAAAGATTGTCACTTCAGATTTAGAGGCCTTCACAAATTTGCTTGAATCAAGATATTTATTGGGTGATCAAAGATTAGAATCAGTGTCCAAAGAAATTATTGAGAAAAAAAGTATCTGGAAAAGAGATAAGTTTTTACTAAATAAAATAGAAGAACAGGAGCAAAGACACAGAAAATACGACAACACCGAGTATAACCTTGAACCAAACATTAAATCTTCACCGGGAGCTTTGAGGGATATTCATATTTTGAATTGGTTGTTGCTCAATTATTCAAGAAAAAATCACCGATTAAGAAACTTAGAAAAAATATTAAATGAAGCCGAAAGAAGAGAACTGAAAAAAAGTAAGCTTTGGCTTTGGACTCTTCGCTATTTACTTCATAAAGAAGCTGGAAGAGAAGAAGATCGACTCTTACTAAATTATCAACTGTCCATAGCAAAACAATTATTTCCAAAAATTAAAAATAGTAACTCAGCAGCTGAGAAGTTAATGCATAGATATTTTAGATCAGCATTAAATATCTCAGAAATAAATACTACAACTGTACAAAGATTTAAAGAAAATCTAGTAAAACCAACAAAATCAAAGACGGCCCTTAGAGATAAAAATTTTAAGGTTATAAATAATCTAATTGAATTAAAGAATTTGAATGCTTTTAAGAAAAATCCTTCTTTGATGTTAGAAGTTTTTGTAAAACTCTGTGAAAACCCAAAAATCACTGGCATACATTCTGACACTTTAATGAAGTTAAAGGAAAGCAGGCATTTGATTGATTCATCATTTAGAAAGAAGAAAAAGAACAATGATCTTTTCATGAAACTATTACGTTCTAAACGACTTATGGTTACTCAACTGGAACAGATGAAGCAGCTGGGAATTTTAGGAAGGTATTTACCCGAATTTGGAAGGGTTACAGGTCAAATGCAATACGATCTATTTCATATCTACACCGTAGATGCTCATACACTTCAAGTCCTAAGAAATATGAGAAGATTGCTTTTAGGAACTTCCAAAGATACTTATCCCTTTGCTTCAAATCTAACCCAAAAATTACCAAAACTGGAAATCCTTTATATTGCAGGTTTATATCATGATATTGGTAAAGGCAGAGGGAAAGATCATTCAGGTCTTGGAATGAAAATTGTTAAAAGATTTTGTGAAAGGCATAGACTCACAAAGAAAGATACAGACCTAATTAAATGGTTAGTAAAAAATCACTTAAAAATGTCAATTACTTCACAGAAAGAGGATCTTAGTAACCCTAAGATCATAAATAATTTTACGGAAATTATAGGGAATGAAGAAAGATTGAATTATTTATACTGCTTAACAGTTGCTGATATTTCAGCTACTAATCCAAACTTATGGAATTCTTGGAATGAATCCTTATTAAATGACCTGTACTTTAAAACTCTGAATACTATAAATTTTAAACAAGAATCATTTAGGTTTTCAAAAAGTGCAGCTGAAAAACAATTTTCCTCAAAGACAAAGTCAGATCAGTTAAAAGTGAGGGAATTATGGAAAAATTTCTACCCCTCTTATTTTCAAAGTCATTCACCTGAATTAATAAAAGATCACAGCCTAGTTATTACAAAAAGAAAATCAGATACCGTGGTTAAGGTTTTCCCTAAAAATGAAACCTTTAATACTGACTCTCTTTTGGTCTACACAAAAGACAGACTAAATGTTTTTAGAACTATAGTTGGAGAATTAGACTCTCAAAACATAAATGTTTTAGAAGCAAGCCTGTATGGAACAAAAAATGGTTACTGTTTGGATCATATTATTATTTCTGACCCTAAAGGTGATCCACTACAATTAAATAAAGACCAAATTCGAGACATTGAATTACGAATTACTCGTTCTTTAGAAAAAGATAAGCTTAAACCTAAACTTGTTAAAAAGAAGCTACCCAGACATTTCTTAACTTTAAAGAAAGATACCCAAATAGAAATCAACCATGACATGGTAAATAGGTGGACACAATTAGATATAAAAACTGCTGACCGTCCTGGCTTGCTATCTTCTATTTGTAGTGTTTTTGCAAAAAATAATGCTTCAATAAAAAAAGCTAGAATATCAACTTATGGAGAAAGAGCAGAAGATAGGTTCTGTATTTCTTCTCTAGAAGAAACTCCTTTTCTTAAAAAATCAGAATTGGACAAGTTAATATCAGAATTAAAGGAATCTCTTGACGTTGAAGCTGTATAAAATAATTCTCTTACAATTCTCAGATATTAAACTTTTAAAAAGTTGACTACCTCTAAATGGAGACTATCATGCTGCGGCTCAATAAAAAGATAATCTACTAGGTAAAAGATGGCTACTTGGTTTGCTATAGGAATGGGTTCTAAGAACTCTGAAGGAGAGTGGTTGGAAGTCTATTATCCAAAAAGCCTTATAAACCCTTCGGAGTCTGTTATTAGTAAAGCCAAAGAACTGATAGGATATAAAAATGGTAATTTTACTAGCTCTGTACCTAAAGAATTACTAGTAGAGCTTAATGATCTAATTAAGGATTTTTCAAAGCTTAATGACGAAAAAAGTGTCTTAGTTATAGTGGATTCTGAAGAGCCTCCTAATGATGTCCCCTCTTCTTATCTTAGACTCCACCTCCTCTCTCATAGATTAGTAAAACCAAATGAAATAAATTTAGATGGTATCTTTAGTCTTTTGCCTACAGTGGCATGGACATCAGATGGTCCTAAAGACCCTAAGGAACTAAATGATATTCTTTCCAGAAAAAGAATTAATAATGAAACTTTACACATCCATTCTCTAGATAAATTTCCGTGTATGACAGATTATGTTATTCCGGAAGGAGTAAGGATAGCTGATAGCCATAGAGTGAGATTAGGTGCATATTTGGGTGCAGGAACTACAGTTATGCACGAAGGATTTATTAATTTTAATGCGGGTACTCTAGGAAAAAGTATGGTTGAAGGAAGGATTTCACAAGGGGTGGTTGTTGGCGAAGGAAGTGACCTTGGAGGAAGCTCTAGCACTATGGGCACTCTTTCTGGGGGCAATGAAGAGCTTATTTCAGTAGGTAAAGATTGCTTGCTCGGAGCAAATTCAGGCCTTGGAATTCCTTTAGGAGACAGATGCATCATTGAAGCAGGTTTGTATATTACGGCGGGAACTAAGGTAGAACTAATTAAATCTAAAGACGAAGTAAAGGAAGTCAAGGCTTCAGAACTTGCTTTTAAAGACGACCTTCTTTTTGTTAGAAATTCCCTTACTGGAACAGTTCAGTGTAGGCCGAATACAAAATCAGTTAACTTAAATGAGGATTTACACTCTAATAATTAAATATGTCAAAAGTATTAGAGCTAACAAAGGAACTCATCAAAAAACCCTCTGTTACACCTTTAGATGAAGGTTGTCAGGATTTAATAGCTTCTCGCCTAAAAAAATTAGGCTTTGAAATAAATCATTTACCTTTCGGAGAAGTATCAAATCTATGGGCGACCTTTGGAGAAGGTGAAAAAACTCTTACTTTACTAGGACATACTGATGTTGTCCCTACAGGTCCTGTTGAAAAATGGACTAATGGCCCTTTTGAACCAACTGAAAGAGATGGTTTGTTATATGGTAGAGGAGCAGCAGACATGAAAGGAAGTGTAGCTGCGTTTGTGGTTGCTGCCGAAGAATTTTGTCAGAAAAACCCCAGGCCTAATGGCAGACTCAGCATTATGCTAACGAGTGATGAAGAAGGTCCTGCAAAGGATGGTGTAAAGAAAGTTATCAAACATTTAACTGATCAGGGTGAGAAAATAGACTGGTGTTTGGTCGGTGAACCTACAGCGGAAAGAAAACTCGGAGATGTAGTTAAGATAGGAAGAAGAGGCTCTATTAATGGCATGATTAAGGTACAAGGAATTCAAGGCCATGCAGCGTACCCTCACAATGCAGAAAATCCTATCCATACAAGCTCTAAAGCTTTAAATGAAATTGTGGCACTTCAGTGGCCTGATGAAACAGGAAAATTTCCAGATAGCATCCTTCAAGTTTCTAATATTAACTCAGGAACAGGAGCGCACAATGTCATCCCTGGAGAATTAAGTTTAAAACTTAATGTTAGATATTCCCCTTCTATATCTCCTCAAACTGTAATTGATGCCGTGGAAGGAATTCTTCAAAAATATAAACTAAACTTTGATTCAGAATGGGAAGACAGTGGCTCTCCATTCCTGACGACCTCTACTAAACTAATAAATTCAGTTATCGAATCCATATCTAATGTAACGGGCATAAATGAAGTAGATCAATCTACTGAGGGAGGAACCTCTGACGGTAGATTTATTGCCCCTACAGGTAGCGAGGTTGTAGAAGTTGGCCCATTGAATGCTTCCATTCATAAGATAGATGAAGCCGTGAGTATCCAAGAACTAGAAATGCTCCCAGATATTTATCTAAAAGTGATAACAAAACTCCTAACTTAATTTTTGCTGTCTTGAATTTTGAATTTTATTACTTGTCTTTGCTTATATTTACCAAATAACTTAGAGAAAAAATCAAAAACTTTAATTGTAAGACCATACTTCTTGTGGAATTGTCTGTAAGCTCTTATCTTAGACTCTTCTTCATCTATTAATTCAGCTTGAGCTGAAATCCACTTCCCCTGTAAATTACCCCTAGCATCGCATATTGCAACCTTTACTGAAGAAAAGTTTCTTATCCTTTTAACTTTTCCTGCTTCTCCTGCTGAAAAAATGTAAAAGTCATTTTTGTCTCCATCTTGAGCAAACCAAACGGGGGTATTAACAAGACTGCCATCCTTTTTTTGAGTTGATAGATTAACGTACTTTTCTTTATTGGAAATCATTCATCTGAAATAGCTTTGGCTTTAACTCCTTTTATGAAAAAGGAGAGAACTATGAGCACTGCTGCTATTCCTAAGCAGTAGTAAACCAATTGCGTGAAGATTGGAGACATAGACTCTAGACCTGATGCAGTTGCTTCACCACCTAAGAGACCTGCTAATACACCTCCAAGCGAAGATGCTAAAAACCAGATACCCATCATCTGACCAAGATACTTTTTTGGTGAGTATTTTGAAAAAGCTGATAAGCCTACAGGTGAAAGAGTTAATTCTCCGAAAGTATGAAGCAGGTAGGTTAACAATAGCCACTGAACTCCAACAGGAGAAGATACTAATGCAAACTTAACAGCAAAGATCATTACAATGAAACCAAGCGCCATCAGAATGAGACCTATACCAAATTTAATTGGCATATTGGGGTCTAAATTCCTTCTACCAAGAAAAACCCAAAGATAAGCGAAAAATGGGGCAAACATCACCACAAATAAAGGATTTAAAAACTGAGTCCAACTAACAGGCGCTGTAAAAGAACCGAAAGTTAAGCTGACATAATCTCTGGTAAAAATAGTTAGAGAACCGGCTGATTGATCAAACCCAGACCAAAAAGCAGCTGCTCCAATAAAAAGAAGCAATAACATTAAGACATTTTTCTTCTCGTCTGCAGAAAGTCCTGCAAAGAAAAGAAGATAAATAAAGTATATTATTGAAATTATTACTAAGAAATCTCTGAACCTCTCAGCGAAATAAACTGGATCAATTGTCCAAAAGCCAGCCATACCAGTAATGACAATTGCAGCTACCAAAAAAACTACCAAACCCAGTCCTCTTATGTAGTTTCTTCTAGTTTCTTCTTTAATCTTATTAGGATACTTTCCTGCTTCTCCTAAATGATGTCTAAAAAGGATAAATTGAGTTACACCAAAGAGCATCCCTACTCCAGCAGCACCAAAACCAATGTGCCAACCTACCTTCTCTCCCAGCCAACCACAAACAGCAAAACCCAACATAGATCCTATGTTTATGGACATGTAGAAAATAGTAAATCCTGAATCTCTCCTTGTATCATTTTGACTGTAGAGCTGTCCTACTATTGAAGATATGTTTGGTTTTAAAAGACCTGTCCCTAGAGCTACGAATACCAAACCGAGGATAAAGGTTTGCTCCAGAGGAATTGCTAAAGTGAAATGGCCTAAAGTGATTATCAAAGCACCTATTAATACTGACCTTTGGTAGCCTAAAATATTATCTGCAATCCAGCCTCCCGGAACAGCTAAAAAATAAACCATCCCAGCGTAAATCCCGTATATGGCATTGGCTTGAACATTTGACCAATCCATTCCGGGATTTCCTGTAACTCCTATGGTCATATAGAGAACTAATAGCCCCCGCATCCCATAGTAAGACATCCGCTCCCACATCTCTGTAAAGAAAAGTGTTCGAAGACCTATAGGGTGACCAAAAAAAGCTGTGTTGTTTGAATCTTGTAAATCTGTAGACATAAAGTTACTTTGTAATACTCTAGAATAATCAATTATCCTTTTAGGACCAAACTATTTATGCAACCAGCTGGATTTTTAAAAAGAATTTTAGCCTTAGTCTATGACTCACTATTGATAGGTGCAATAGTTCTAGTTCTAAGCTTATTACTTGTTTTTGTTAATAGCGGATACCCAGAATCTGGCTCATTTGTATCTTTTATACAATTCTTTATTTTAGTCTTCGCTGGACCAATTTTTTATAGCTATTTCTGGATTGCTAATAAAGGACAAACCACAGGCATGCAGGCTTGGAAAATCCAACTAGTTACCATAGATGAAACTGAACTTAATATAAAAAAGACTATGCTAAGGTGCTTAATTTCAACTATTTCTTTTGCTTGTTTTGGAATGGGCTACCTCTGGATTCTTTATGATAAAGATAATCTATCTTGGTCAGATATACTCACCAAAACCAAGGTTATAAAGACGAATTAGAAAACTCTTCCTAAGCTCTCTTTAATAACATTAAAGAAAGACAAATAAGCAAAATTGCAGGTAAGAGTACTGAAACAATTGTTGGTATTTCTGATACTACAGAAATACTGCCTAATAATTTCTGACTTAGATCTACTGTAAAAGCTACCCCTATTGCAATCAATATCCTCTGGCCTGTTTTCTGCTCCCTCATAGGTCCAAATAAGAAAGACATTGCCAATAAAACTAAAGAAAAAGTAACTAGTGGTTGCAGAACCTTTCTCCAAAATTCCAGAGATAATTGATTCTTTCTATATTTTGAGAAAGTTTCTTTTGACTGGGTATACAAATTTGTTAAGGAAAGGTACTTGGGAGACAACATTTGATTAAAATCTATACTCAGTTTTGGTAATGAAACTTGAGAGGCATTACTAGAAATGTTATCACTTAAACCAATTATCTGTCCGTTAGTTGCTTCCCACACACCCTCTTTAAAAAAGGCTTCTTTTGCAAAAATTATCTTAGAGATTTTTTTGTCCTTATCTAATTCATAGACCGTTAGATCAAGAATGTGATCTCTTTCAGGTGTCGAAAGAAAGAAGCTAATGTTTTCATCATTTTTATTCCAATAGCCTTGGTCATAAGAAATTCTCTCTTGTAACTGAGATCTAGTTTCTTCTGCAGATTGAGACAAAGAAGGTATAAAAAACTGAGAAGAGAAAAGACCAATAATCATTATTAATAAAACTGGTCTAAAAGCTGCAATGGCAATTGATGTTAATGATTTTCCAAGAATTTGAGCGCCTATAAGTTCACCTTTATCTATTAAGGATCCCATACCAATGATTAGCCCTATTAAGCAAATGTAAGAAGTTAAATCATATATCCGATAGGGAAAGCTTTTAAGACAGTAAATAAAAATAGCATTTAGTGTATAGGATTCAGTCAGATCAGATAATTCATTCAAAAAAAGAAAGATTAAATCTATACCTGATATTGCAACCAATACTATCAGTAACGAAATAAGAACTTGGAAACTTATATTTCTTTCAATTAAATCCCCCAAAATATAGTTCATTAATCAGTCCTCAGTGGCGAAAATTTAGACATCAGAATTAAGCCCAAAAGAAGAAAAGATAAATGAACTAACAATAGGCTAGGAGCAAAAGTTATCCGTCCTTCATCTAGCCAGCCTTTTACTAAAAGCAGTAATCCCAAATAGACTAAAAAAACAATAAGACAAGGTAGCACCTTAGAATACCTCCCCTGTCTTGGCTTTATTTTGCTAAGCGGCAAAGCTAGGAAAACTGCAATTAATGTAAGTAAAGGCAAAGACATTTTCCAAATGTTATTAAGTCCGGATAATTGAACTTCATTTACATTTTTTTGGTTTGAGGTTTCGCCTAAGAAAAAGTTTTTTCCGGCGTTCATTGATAATAATTCAAAGTTCATTTTGACTTGATTTTTCCCATCCTTAGAAAATGATTGGCCATCTTCAAAAAGAACTAAATTTGGATCTTCTGAGGAAACAAAAGATTTTTTAGCAGTTAAGAAATTCTCAGATTTTTTTGATTCTGAGATTGAAAAATTAAGAAAGATATCAGAGAAAATTTCATTGTTCTTTTCCTCAGCATAAAAAACTGAGCCGTCTTTCAAAATTATAAATTTTCCAGGTTGGATGGAATTAAAATCCTCTTTAAAGGAAGTTTGTTTATAAATATTATCTAAATTGGATTTGAAGGTAGGAGTTACCCAAAAAGAAAACAAGCTTGTTAATAAAGCAAAAAATAAAGAAGCTACAAAAAATAACTTAAGTAATCTTGAATTTGAGTAACCATTCTGTTCGAGAATTATCATTTCATTATCTGAACACAACCTGCCTATAACAAGCACTATGCTAAGAAAGAAACTAAAAGGAATAATAAGTTCTAAGAATTCAGGTAACCTAAATAATATAACCCAGAAAACCAGTTCTAAGCTTAGCTCTCCTCTTGATACCTGTTCTAAGTACTGGATTGATCTTGAAGCAAGAATTACAAGCAGAAAAACTAAACCTACTGCACCTGTATGTGAGAAAATATCTTTCAATAAGTAGCGTTGTAAGATCATGCTTTTCTATAATTTAAGTGATTTATTTTGCTCTTGAAATATAAATTCGACAAGAAAAGGGTAATATTGTTTCAATTAAAAAAGTTTAAATACTAAATTACTAAGATAAAGCCTGAGTATAAATGAATGTAAGGAGAGCTGTATGAAAAAGCGATTAACTATAAATCTTAATAAAAAAAGCACAGTAGAACTGCTAAAAGTAAGCTCTGGTAGCTTAATAGTCGGTGCATACGAAGGACCTTTTACGGAAGAACTTAAAAAAATTGATGAAGTTAGTAAGGGCCAACTGAAGAAACTTAGAAAACTAGGTGAATTAAATGGGAAATTAGGTCAAGGAAATTACCTTCCTGCTCTAATGGGGATTCGTGCCCAAAGAACTTATTTAGTGGGCTGTGGTAAGAAGGGGAAAAAACTAACAAGACAGGATGCGATTAAGATTTTAACTAAAATGGTGAGCGCTGCGATTTCTAGTAAATCTTCGAGTGCATTTATCTCTCTACCTAAATTAAATGTAACAGGAGAAGGAGATGATTGGATAGTTCAGCAATTAGCTTATCTTTGTGAAAATAACAGTTACACCTACGATGCTAAGTTAAATAAGAAAAATCAAAAAAAGATTTCCTTAAAAAGAGTTTCTCTAACTATTGATTCTCCTATACCTGACACAAAATTAAATCGAAACATCAAAATTGGACAAGCTATAGGGAGAGGATCAAATGCTGCTAAAGACTTAGGCAATCTTCCTGGTAACGTCTGTACCCCTTCCCACTTAGCAAAAGAATCTAGATCAGCCGCAAATAAATACTCTTCATTAAAATGTACAGTTCTGGGTGAAAAACAAATGAAGAAATTAGGAATGGATTGTCTTTTGTCAGTTGGAAATGGAAGTGCTCAAGAATCTAAATTAATCACCTTAAATTATCAGGGTGGGAAAAAGGGAGATCAGCCTTATGTGATAGTTGGAAAAGGAATCACTTTTGATACTGGTGGAATTAGCCTTAAACCTGGTGGTGCAATGGATGAGATGAAATTTGATATGTGTGGAGCTGCTAGCGTTATAGGGACCTTACAGGTCATGGCTGAATTAAAAGTTCCTTTAAATGTTGTTGGTATGGTAGCAAGCGCAGAAAATATGCCTGGAAGTAAGGCCACAAAACCCGGAGATGTAGTCAAAACAATGTCTGGTTTAACAGTTGAAGTTTTAAATACAGATGCAGAGGGTCGACTAGTTTTGGCTGATGCACTCACTTATGCAAAAAGATTTAAACCTAAATCTGTTGTAGATATAGCTACCTTAACTGGTGCCTGTATTGTTGCTTTAGGGCATTCAACCTCTGGACTGATGAGCAATGATGAAAGGCTAGCCCAAAAGCTTCTTAAAGCTGGAACAACTTCTAACGATAGAGCATGGCAACTGCCAATATGGGATGTTTATCAAAAGGATCTGAATAGTAATTTTGCTGATATTGCCAATATTGGTGGAAGAGCTGGAACTATTACAGCAGCATGCTTTCTTTCTAGATTTACTGAAGATTATAGTTGGGCCCATTTAGATGTTGCTGGAACAGCCCATTTAGGTGGCGCAGCTAAAGGAGCTTCTGGAAGACCTGTACCACTCCTAAGTAATTATCTGCTAGATCAGTCTTAATTACTAAAAATGCTTCAGACTAAATTCCTGTCAGCAGGTTCAAGTAAAAAGGAAGCTCTAAAATACACTTGTGAATTAGTTTCAAATATATTTTTAGAAGATTCCAATTATCCAAGGGTAGAGAAAATAGATATTCGTTGTGAGTCAGCAAAAGAGGCAGAAGAACTTGATAAATTGCTATGGGATTACCCAGAAGATATTATCTTGCCACATAGCTTGACTCATAAAACTCAAGAAGACGTATTTATTGAAATAGGTTATCCAGGTAGCACTTTTCTTAAAGAGGATAAGAAAATGTTACTAAATCTAAATCCTGACTTACCTAATCAAATCGCTGAATACCTCTATTACTACCAGTTAGTTATCTCTGATAACTCTAAAATGAGAGAAAGAGCTGCTAGTACCTGGCAAGAATGTAAATCAATGGGACTTAATCCGAGTTTTATCGAAAACTAACAATGAAAAAAACTTTCAGTCCTAAAAGTATCGAGCAGAAGTGGTATAAGGAATGGGAAGTATCTGGTTATTTCAATGCAGACCCAAAAAGCAAGAGACCTTCTTTTAGCATCATGATCCCTCCTCCCAATGTAACTGGTTCACTGCATATGGGGCATGGTTTTCAAAATACATTAATGGATGCTCTTATAAGGCATAAAAGGATGTCAGGTTACGACGCTTTGTGGCAAGTGGGAACTGATCATGCGGGTATCGTTACGCAAATGGTAGTTGAAAGAGAGCTCGAGAAGGAAGGGCTTACTCGTGAAGGTTTAGGTAGAGAAAAATTCATAGATAAAGTTTGGCAATGGAAAGATAAGTCTGGAAATAATATAACCAACCAATTAAGAAGGTTGGGCGCTTCCGTTGATTGGTCAAGAGAAGCTTTCACAATGAGCCCTGAAATGAGTACAGCAGTCCAAGAGGTTTTTATCCGCCTTTATGATCAAGGTATGATCTATAGAGGTAAAAGAATGGTTAATTGGGACATAGTTCTTCAAACAGCGCTCTCAGATCTAGAGGTATCAAATGAAGAAGGAAATGGAAATCTTTGGTTCTTTAAATACCCGCTGGTAGATAAAGGTCATATAACCATAGCTACAACCAGACCAGAAACTATGCTTGGGGATACAGCTGTAGCTGTAAACCCAAAAGATAAAAGGTTTAATAAACTAATAGGAAAAAAGGTAGCACTTCCTCTCTCAAATAGAGAAATACCAATCATTGGGGATGTCCATGTTGATCCTGAATTTGGAACTGGATGCGTAAAAATTACTCCTGCACATGACTTTAATGATTTTGATATAGGTAAAAAACACAAACTTCCTTTTATTACCATTTTTAATTTAGATGGAACTTTAAATAATGAAGTGCCCCACTCCTTTCAGGGATTAAAAGTACTAGAAGCAAGAAAGAAGGTAATACAAGAAATGGAAGGGCTCAAACTTTTAGAAAAAATTGAGCCCTATAAAACAAAAATCCCAAGAGGTGATAGGAGTAATTCTATTCTCGAACCATTGCTAACCTATCAGTGGTTCTTAGATGTTAAGAAGATGTCAAAAGTAGCTATAAAAGCAGTTAAAAAAGGAGAAACTGAATTTGTCCCTAAAAATTGGGAGAATACTTACTTTGCTTGGATGAATGATATTCAAGACTGGTGCATAAGCCGACAGATTTGGTGGGGGCACAGAATTCCTGCTTGGTTAGATGATGAAGGAAATATTTTTGTTGCGGAAAATGAAAAAAAGGTAAGGGAGAAGTATGGTCTTGATTCTAAGAAAAAGATTACCCAAGAAGAAGATGTGCTGGATACTTGGTTCTCTTCGGCACTGTGGACATTTTCCACTCTTGGGTGGCCGTCAAAAGATAATTTATTAAAAAAATATCACCCCACCAATGTTTTAGTGACAGGGTTCGATATTATCTTTTTCTGGGTAGCAAGAATGATAATGATGACCACGCATTTTATTTCTGAGGTACCTTTTAAGAAAATATTTATACATGGTTTAGTAAAAGACTCTGAAGGTCAAAAGATGTCAAAATCCAAGGGAAATATCTTAGATCCCTTAGATATCATAGATGGAATTAGCACTGAGGCCCTGATTAAAAAAAGAACTGAGGGTTTACTGCAACCAAAGATGAAAGAAAAAATAGAGAAACAAACTATTAAAGAATTCCCAGAAGGCATTCAATCACATGGCACAGATGCACTAAGGCTTACCTATTGTTCCCTAGCTTCTGGTTCTAGAGATGTTAATTTTGATATGAAGCGAGTAGAAGGTTACAGAAACTTTTGTAACAAGCTCTGGAATGCAGCAAGGTTTATAAAACTACAACTTGCTGATAATGATGGACCAGGGGGAAGAGAGTCAAAAGACTCACCAGATTTATGGATAAAAGAAAAACTAAATGAAACTTCACAGAAGGTTAATTCTTATTTTGAAGAATTTAGGTTTGATCTTGTTACATTGACTATTTATGACTTTATTTGGAACGAATTCTGTGACTGGTATATTGAAATATGCAAAATTCGACTTTCCAGTAAAGCTTATGGGGTAAAGGAAAAGAGGGCCATTCTTCAATCTCTTATCTCTACTTTAGAAAAATCTTTGAGGCTAGCCCACCCAATAATGCCTTTTATTACAGAAGAATTGTGGCAACAATTCAAATCAGAGCATAAAAATAAGAGTTTGAGCATTATGATAAGTGAATATCCTACTGACAAAACTAAAAGGGCTTCTAAAGAGTATAAGGATATCGAGTGGGTCAAAGAGATTATCTCTGGTATAAGAAATATTAGAGGAGAAATGAGAATTAAGCCTTCCGTTAAGATTTCAGCACTACTTCAACAGGGTGATAATAATGACAAGCGAAGATCGAAAGACTTTGAGTACCTTATTTCAGAATTATCAGGACTCGGGTCCCTTGAATGGCATAACCAAAAAGAAGAATTACCTGCTTCAGCAATAAATTTTCATAAAAAACTAAAAGTTTTAATTCCTTTAGAAGGATTAATAAAAGCTGAAGAAGAAAAGAATAGAATTGAAAAGAATATTCTAAAACTTACTCGGGAAAGTGAATCTATTTCGAAACAACTTAAAAACAAGAAATTCATCAACAATGCTCCTAAGGAACTGGTTAGTAATCAAAAGAAAAGGTTTCAAGAGATCTCACAAGAACTTAATCTGCAAGCTATTCAAATTCAAGAGATACAAAAACTTCTTTGATCTAAGAACAATTTATCTTAATCAACTATAATAATTGTAGGTGATGAGATGCTTTTTAGATCACTAGTAACAAGTGCAATTTTTGCTGCCATTTATGGTTTTATTTTTGCAAGTTTAGTTCCTGGTATAGCAAGAAATATATGGTTAATATCATTCGCCTTACTGTGGAGTTTAGGTTTTTTATCTATTCTAGGCTTCGTGTATGGAAGAAGGTTAAAAAAGGCCTTCAAAGGCGAAACAGGAACTATCAAGTGGTTTGACCCAAGCAAGGGTTATGGGTTTTTGATAAGAGATAAGGGAGGAGATTTATTTGTCCACCTTAGATCAGTTAGACCTGAAGATAGAAGGAAACTACGAGAAAACACTAGAGTAAAATTCACTGTGGAAGATACAGAAAAAGGACCACAAGCTGAAAATATTACAATTATTTAGAATTAAATAATTCTATATACAAACCAGTATGTTCCCAGGCTAACTAAGAAAGTTGCCAAAATCGGATTAAGGTAGCCTTGGTTCATAATTTTTAATTTACCCAATACATAAAATAGGGTTAGAAATAAAATAATAGCCATTATCTGCCCTACTTCTACACCAAGATTAAATCCGAAAAGAGTCTTTAAAAGGTTGTCTTCAGAAAACCCTACTTCAAAAAGAAAACCTCCGAATCCAAACCCATGTATCAGTCCAAAGATAGAAGCTATGATTAATGAGAAAAATATAGAACGATCATCCTTAACTAATATGAAGTAACAGATACTAAAAAGAAATAATCCGAAGAGACCTAAAGCAAAACTTCCATCAAAGAAAACTAAATACAAAAGAAAAAATAAAGCCAAGAAAGAAGCGGCACTATAAATATAAACTGAACTATCTTTGCTTCTTCTAATTAATAACTCCAAACCAAGTAAAGCTATCGAATATCCTATAAGAGCTTCAACAAAGCTACCTACTGGTCTTACTAAATCAAGAACTGCCAGGCTTAGGGTAAGGCTATGGCCTAAAGTAAAACCAGTAACCGCCAATAAAAGTCTTCTGATCCCTTGATTTAAAAGAAGCAATCCTAGAAGGAAAGCAAGATGATCATAACCAGTCGAAATATGCTTTATCCCTAAAAGAACATATTCTTTAAAAGAAGAATTTACTGCATTCTTTTCTGACTTAATATCTTTAAGATTCCAGGCCCTAGTTTGAGAAGTAAATAACTTCTCAATAGATAAATTTGAGCTATAAATATATCTAGCTATATGAGAATGAGTAGGATCTTGGTTAAAGAAGATAACGGTATTGATCTTTTCTAATTCGGATGAACATAATAA
The DNA here is from genome assembly GCA_001628005.1 of SAR86 cluster bacterium REDSEA-S09_B4. GTDB lineage: Bacteria > Pseudomonadota > Gammaproteobacteria > Magnimaribacterales > Magnimaribacteraceae > AEGEAN-183. The sequence continues at coordinate 13,477 of LUQU01000004.1, read as the reverse complement.
AGTCCAAGAGACCCTAAAAATATCATCTTCTTTAGACGTAACGGATATCGGCTTTTCTTCAACAGAACATTCAGTATTGGTCAAAAATGATGAACTGATTTTATCAGAAACTCTTTTCTGCCACTCTCCTATTAAAGGCCCCTCTAATCTGTTGAGATTGGATAATCTAATAGTAAATGCAATACTTATGAGGCTTTCATTCCCTTGTTTCTCAACTACCCATTTTGAGTAAGACTCACTCCTTTGATGTGAAGATAAATCTAAAGACAGAGCAAGTAAAAGGAGAGCAAAAATTATGAGAGAGATCTTAGATTTAAATCTCTGAATTGCGATCGATCTCATACCTTTTCTTCAATTTATTTAAATAATCTCTTAACGCTTGATCATCTTTTCTCTTTTGATATTCAGATTTAACCCTTTCTCTTATAAATTCAAATTTTGGTGGTGAAGCATCTCTCCTTTCTAATAAGATAATAATTTTATAGCCACCAATAACCTTTTTAGGAGCGGTAAATTCTCCTGGTTGAAGCATTTTTGCTACTTGCATTAAAGATGGTCCTATATATTCCCTTACCTTAGCTAAAGTCATTAATGTATCTGGTATCTCTAAAGCACTTTTATCGCCTTCTGCATCAATCTGATCTGCCTTTTTTCCCTGAATAAGTTCTAAGTAGAAGTTTTCGGCCCTTTCAAGTGCGGTGCCCTTTTCTTCTGAAAAGTAAATTTGCTTCAACCTCAACCTGTCCGCATTGGTAAAAAAACCTTTATTCTCCTTATAAAAACTTTCTAACTCTGAATTAGAAACTATATCGAGAGAGTTTTCTGAAATAACCATGTTTATCATTTGTTGAACTATTGTTCCTCTGATCATTGTATTCGTTGAGAATAGTCCTAAATCTTTTGCTCTTTGAATAAGCAACTCCTCTTCAATCATTCTTTCTAGAACAAAAGCCTTGTCTTCTTTATTTAAAGGTACCCTTTTATCTGAATTTAGGCCGTCCAATTGTAAAAGGTATTTTTCCTTACTAATTTCAGCACCGCCTACTCTAGCAGCCCAGTCTCTACTGTCATCGAAGTTTGTATCTCGTATAGAAGAAAAAAGAGCTAAGGAGATACCAATAAAAACCCCTAATACCAATAGAGTGTTTATTAATCTCTCCTTATTCATTTTTTATGAAGAAGAATTAACCCTTTAATCTAATTAAGGACAAGGATTGGGTGAACGGTAATGAATTTCATCAATTTTCTTAAAATCTTCATCTGTTAATTGTACTTCGTAACTATCTATCGCTAATTTAAGCTGATCCATGTTGGTAGCACCTATAATGTTAGAGGTAACAAATTTTCTTGAATTAACAAAAGCATTGGCAAATACGGAGGGATCAATTTGTCTCTCTTTAGCATAATTTACGTAGGCCCTAATTGCCCCTTCTGCATGTTTTGTCTCATATCTTTGCCCTCTTTCAAACAAAGTAGTACGAGCTCCTTCTGGCCTAGCACCATCTAAGTACTTGCCACTTAAATACCCTTGAGCTATAGGGGAGTAGGCTAAGAGTCCTACGGAAGATCTGAAATAAAATTCTGATAATCCTTGTTCATAGGTTCTGTTAAGAAGATTGTAAGCATTTTGAACAGAAACAATTCTTGGTAAATTATTTAAATCTGAGAACTTTAAGAATTCAGATACTCCCCATGGGGTTTCATTAGACAAACCCACATACCTTATTTTCCCTTGTTTAACTAGATCATTTAATACATTTAAAGTTTCTGAGATTTCTATAGTTTCACTTTCGATGTGCTTATAACCCAAACCTCCACCAAATATATTGATAGGACGGTCAGGCCAATGCAATTGGTAAACATCTATGTAATCTGTTTGTAGTCTTTTCAAACTTTCTTCCACCGCTTTTTCTATATTTTCTCTATCCAGCTTTGTTTCTTCACCTCTGATCCAATCCATTCTGCCTCTACCAGCAACTTTAGAAGCCAAAATAACTTTTTCTCTATTTCCACTTTTTTTAAACCAAGTTCCAATAATTTTTTCAGTACTCCCCTGAGTTTCAGCCATCGGGGGAATAGAGTACATTTCTGCAGTGTCAAAAAAGTTAATTCCTCTATCAAGGGCGTAGTCCATTTGTTCGTGTCCCTCAGCTTCAGTATTTTGCTGACCCCAAGTCATAGTTCCTAAACAAATAAGACTTACGTCTAGATCGGTATTTCCTAATTTTCTATATTCCATGTTTTCCTCCTGAATCTTTATCAAGAAAATTTATCGAACTAAAACTATAATAGGCATGGCTAATTTAAGAAAGACATGGATGAAATAAAAAATATTTATAACTTTTCTTGCAAGAATTTAAATGGAGAGGAAGTCAGCCTATCCGACTATTCGGGGAAAGCCCTTTTAATAGTTAATACAGCCAGTAAATGTGGATTTACCCCACAATACAAGGGTTTGCAGGAACTTTATGAGGAATATTCAAGTGAAGGGTTTGAAGTACTTGGATTTCCCTGCAACCAATTTGGTAGTCAAGAACCAGGTACAGAAGAAGAAATCTCAGAGTTTTGTAGCATAAATTACAGCATTACATTTCCAATATTTTCAAAAATTGATGTAAAAGGACCTACTGCTGACCCATTATTTGGATTCCTAACTTCTAGTAAGCCTGGGTTATTGGGAACAGAGAAAATAAAATGGAATTTTACTAAGTTTTTAATTGATCAAAATGGACAAACTGTAAAAAGATATTCTCCTCAAACCACTCCGGAACAAATATCTTCTGATGTTAAGGATTTGTTAGAAGGAACGAACTAAAATAATCTCCAAGGTTTCTTAAGTCTTTTTGACATCACCAGTGCATCCTCTCTTCCATCAGGTAAGCGATAGTAATTTTTTCTGATAGAAACCCTCTTAAATCCTGTTTTATTGTATAGCTCTATAGCTGGGCTGTTAGAGACCCTTACTTCTAAAAAGATTTTTTTACATCCCATGGATTTTGAAGCATGCACAATCTGTTCTAAAAGCTCTTGACCCAATCCTTTGTTTCTAAATTTTTCTTTTATCCCTATGTTAAGAAGATGCGATTGATCTAGAGATATAGTTTGTATAGCAAATCCAGAAAATTCTTGATCAACTTCTTGAACTAAGCAGTAATAATCTTTTCTCAAGCAATCTAAGAAGTTTTTTTCTGTCCAGGGGACAGGGTTAGAGTTAATTTCTATATCTCTACTAACTTCGATATCAGTCTCACTCATATACCTATAGCTAGGAGTCATCACTTGGTTCATAAATCAATTGATCCTCTTAATTCACTATAAAATCTTTCTTTCAGGGCACCGTCTTTTATTAAAAGTTTTAGAGAATCAAATTTTAAGGTTTTGCCTGCTTTATAAGACAAGCCTTGAGAGAAATCTATTACTAGATTAAATTCTTTAGATACTGTTTCTGTTTGGTCTATTTGCTTTATTTCTTTGTCTGCCTGACCCAAAATTTTCTTTATAGACGGCAATATTCTAGGGTAGGTTTTAAATTCATCCTCCTTACCAGTAATTAAGGTTTTATCATCCAGGACATAAAAAACTAAGTTTTCTTCAGAAGAACTAGTTTCTGATCTTTTTGGGACCCAAAGCTGGTACCCTAATCTTGTTAATTTATTTAAATCTAGTTTAGACATATAAATGTTTTTTAAGTTAACTTGACCCTTACCATTGCCTATATATACTGCGTTTCCATGTTTTTAGATGTATTGAACATTTTAAGCCTACGACTTACTTACCCGGTCTCTGTATTGCAGAGTTTGCCGGGCCCTTCTATATATCTCTAGTTCTAATAATATCTCGAATTAAACGAAAGATACCATCCTTAAAGAAGGATTTTAGGTAAACTTATAAAAAAATGAAGAAAGTAGTAAACGAAGCCATTTCAAAGTATCAACCTTTTGAGCAAATAGAGTTGGAAGGCAGAACTTGGCCAGAAAACCAAATAAAGCAGGCTCCTATATGGTGCAGCGTGGATTTAAGAGATGGGAACCAAGCTCTGATAGAACCCATGGGAGAGGAAAAGAAGTTGAGGATGTTTAAGCTTCTTTTAGAGATAGGGTTTAAAGAAATTGAAGTAGGTTTTCCTGCAGCCTCTAAAACTGATTTTGATTTTGTAAGAAAAATAATTGAAGAAGATCTTGTTCCAGATGATGTATTCATCCAGGTTCTTACCCAATCAAGAAAAGAGTTAATAGAAAGAACCTTTGAGTCTTTAAAAGGAGCTAAGAATGCCATCCTTCATGTATACAACTCAACTTCTACTGTTCAAAGGCGCGTTGTTTTTAAAAGTGATAAGACAGGCATAAAAAAGATTGCAGAAGATGGTGCCAGGTGGGTTTTAGAGAATTCTATTAAACAGCCTGAGACAAATTGGCGGTTTGAATATAGTCCTGAAAGCTTTACAGGAACAGAGCTTCCATACGCAGCAGAAGTTTGTAATGCTGTTAATAACATTTGGCAACCTACGCCTGATCAAAAATCAATCATTAACCTACCAGCAACCGTTGAACTAGCAACACCAAATATTTACGCAGATCAAATTGAATGGATGTGTAGGAATCTTGAAGGTAGAGAAAATGTGTTAGTCAGCCTTCACCCCCATAATGACAGAGGTTCAGCTGTCGCAGCTACTGAGTTGGGAGTGCTAGCAGGTGCCGATAGGATTGAAGGCACACTATTTGGTAATGGCGAGAGAACAGGAAATGTAGATTTAGTTTCTTTAGCCTTAAATATGCTAACCCAAGGTATAGATTCTCATTTAGATTTTTCTGACATCAACCCAATCATGAGGGAAGTAGAGTACTGCAACCAACTTCCAGTCCATCCGAGACATCCTTATGCTGGAGATCTAGTTTTTACTGCATTTTCAGGATCCCATCAAGATGCTATAAAAAAAGGATTTGATTCTATGAGAGATACAAACAATCCTTTGTGGGAAGTTCCTTATTTACCAATAGATCCCTCAGACGTTGGAAGAACCTACGAAGAAGTAGTTAGAGTTAATAGTCAATCGGGTAAAGGTGGAGTGGCGTACTTGATAGAGAGAGACCATGGATTGAGCATGCCAAGAAGACTACAGATTGAGTTCAGCCAAATCATTCAAAAGATAACTGATGAAACTGGTAAAGAGATAACCGCTTCTGAAATTTGGGAAACTTTTCAAAACACATACCTTAACGATGGTGAGGGTTTTAATTTTATTGAACATAAAATTGAATCTTCTTCGAAAAATAAATTACAAGAGGACCTTATTAAAGTAAAACTGCTTAAAGACAAGGAAGAGTATTCTATAGATGGAGTTGGCAATGGCCCAATAGATGCATTTATTAATGCTTTAAAAAAAGATCTGGATTTATCAGTCAAGGTTTCAGATTATCACCAGCATGCTGTAAGCACCGGTTCTGATGCGAAAGCTGTAGCTTATATAGAAATACAAAGTGAGGGGAAATCTTCATGGGGAGTAGGAATGCATGCAAATACAGTGATTGCAAGCTTACTTTCAGTTATTAGCGGATTAAATAAAATATCTTCTAGCTAAAACTCTTTTTTCAATATAGTCTAATTACCCTTCTAAGGGGGAAAGGATGACTTCTTTATCATCAGTTACAAGAGGAAATATTTTAGCTTATGGAGGATTAGCTACTCCACTCGCTATGATTGGCTATCCTATAGCTATCTGGTTAATTCCTTTCTATTCTGAAGTCGTCGGCATTCCACTTTATATAGTTGCTAATATACTTTTAATTGCGAGATTCACTGACGTCATTACCGATCCAATTCTTGGTCAATTAGGTGATTCTACAAGAACACCAATCGGAAGAAGGAAGCCCTGGATTATTCTAGGTGTTCCTTTGATGATGCTAGCCATATATAAGTTATTTATACCTGGAACTGAAGTTTCAATCGCCTACTTTGTTATTTGGATGATGCTCATGTATCTAGGTTCAACAATAATTGGTATTCCTTATGGCGCTTGGGGAGCTGAAATATCACCTGACTACCACCAGAGATCTAGAGTTGTTGGTGGAAGAGAGGGATGGACTCTAATTGGTTTATTGATTTCAGCCCTAATACCTCTTGCGATAGAAGTTTCAGGACAAGGAATTAGTTTTTCTGACTCTATCAAAAGAATGCTAGCGGCTATATTTATTTTTCAAGATTTTTCAACATCCGGAAAAATGACTGACATCCTGGCCAGTATGGGATTAGGTATTGTCATTTTGTTACCAATATTCGCTGGGTTGGCACTTTGGAAAGTTCCGGATCCAATGCCTAAAGTAGAAAAAAAGATTCCTTTAGTTCAAGGTCTTAAATATGCTGCAGAGAACCCGCTTCTTATAAGGATTTTATTAATCATATTCCTAGTTATAGCAGGAGAGTCATTTAGAAATACTTTATCTCTATGGTTTGTTAGAGACGTTATTGGAATTGAAACTGTAGGAGCGTCTTATGCCAGATACTTTATAGCTGGATTAATAGGTATACCTTTTTGGCTCTGGCTGGGGAAAACTTTAGGTAAGCACAAAGCTTTTTGTATTACTCTCGTAGGAACAGGTACAGTTAGTTTTTTATGTTTCTTTCTAGAAAGAGGAGATTTTAATCAGTTCCATGCTTTATTCCTTATCAAAGGATTCTGTTTTGGTGGACTACAATTTCTTCCTGCCTCTATGCTTGCTGATGTAGTAGATCTAGATTCTCTTAAGACGGGTGGCAGACGAGCAGGTACTTTCTTTGCCTTAAATGGAATGATAGCAAAGGTTTCAGCAATGATTGCTGTTTGGGCAGCAGCCATATTAGTAGCCTTTTCAGGCTTTGTTCCCGGTACTGAAAATACTGACTCAGCAATGCTTGCATTAAGAGTTTATTATTGTCTTGGATGCGCTGCTTTTTTTGTTCCAGCACTTTTCTTAACATGGTTTTATCCTTTAACAAAAGAAAAACATAAAGAATTAAGAGCTCAGTTAGAAAGTCAAAATGCAGAAACTGAAGTTACATCTGCAGACTGAATTAGACTCATTGATTATCAAGATTATCTGCCCAGCTTAATACGATTCCTCTTTCATCTTTTTTAGCTACAAACTCTTCGCAAACCCACAAATCAGAAACTGCAGCTAACTGATCTCCTACATATACTAGAGGTATCCTGTCTCTTACCCAGGGAGGCACCCTATATTCTTGAAAAAGTTTTTTTAATTTTTGAGATTTAGATCTACCTTCTGGTTTACACCTTTCTCCTCCAATCCTTCCTTTAATAGAAATACCAGGCTCAGTTAACTGAGTAGAAATACCTTTACCTAAACTTAACTGCATAGAAAGGGTTCCAGTTGGTAGCTCCAAAGGATTATTTGTATTCCATTTCCAAACCTTCTTATTACTCAATGTTTCTGTTTCAGTTAAAGGCAAGTGACGAAGAAAATTATTAAACCTTCTAATTTGAAATGATCCACTTTCCCCTCTTTTTCCAAAAGTAACAACAGGATTAGAGTTCTCACTGGCAAGAACAATGCTCTTGTAAACTTGATCAGTTATTTTGTTGGATACACCAAGATGAGTATTAATGCCTAGCCAAGTAAATAGAACATTCATTGCCCTTGCATGACTTAGCTCTTTTATTTTAAGTATTGAAAGCCTATCAAGAGATTCAGAGGCACATCTCTTTAAATCTAGAAAAGCTATTTCATCTAGAATTTCATTAGCTTCTTTTGCTTTACTTGATAAGTAAGAAATTGAATTCTTATATTCAGGCCAATTGTCGTTCTTCAAGTTTGGAATAACTTTTTTTCGGATAAAATTTCTTGAAATCGATAAATCTTCATTAGACTCATCTTCTATCCAGTTAACATTAAATTTATTCCCATAATCTAAAAGGTCTTTCTTAGAATAACTTATTAGTGGCCTTATAAGATCAATACCTTCAATTTGAGAATATTTCTCTATTCCTGCTAGACCTTTAATGCCTGTCCCTCTTAGAATCCTAAATAAAATTGTCTCAATGTGATCGTCTTGATGATGGGCTGTACACAAAACATCACCCTTTTCTAAGCAAGAAAAAAATGCTTCGTAACGTGCTTGTCTTAAAATATTTTCATTGGTCTTTGAGTTCTCTAACTCAATTGTTAATGGAATAAAATTTACTCCTAAAACACTACAAAATTTTTCACAATGTTTAATCCAAGATTTACTATTAGGGCTTAAGCCATGATTTACATGTATTGCAAAGACTCTTTCCTTGAATTCCGGAATGCTAACCAAACTATGCAATAGAACTGAAGAATCTAAGCCTCCAGAAAAAGCTACTGCAATTCGACTGTAATTCTCTAAATTAATTTCTCTTAAGTTATCTGGAACAAACATGTTCTACTTATGCCCATAAGACATTAACCTTTTGTATCTGGTTTCTAAGAGAGAAGAAATAGGTTTTGTTCTTAAATTATCTAGATTATCAATTATTGACTTTTTTAACATAAGAGCAGCTTGATCTGGATTCCTGTGCGCACCCCCCAAAGGTTCATCGATGATTTCATCAATTAGTTTTAACTTCAATATGCTCTCAGCATCCATAAGCATAGCCTCAGCAGCATCAGAGGCCTTTTCAGCATCACGCCAAACTATTGACGCACAAGCTTCAGGAGAAGCAACAGAATAAGTAGCATATTTCATCATAGAAATGTGGTCACCTACGGCTATGGCCAAAGCTCCTCCAGATCCTCCCTCGCCTATGATATTTACAAGTAAAGGGGTTCTAAGTGAAGACATAAGCAATAAGTTATTAGCTATAGCTTCACTTTGACCTCTTTCTTCACTATCTATTCCTGGGTAAGCCCCAGGGGTATCAACTAGTGTTACCACTGGTAAGCCAAATTGTTCAGCTAATTTCATTAGCCTTCCAGCTTTTCTATACCCTTCAGGTTGGGACATGCCAAAATTCCTTTCAATCTTATCATCAGTGGATCTTCCCTTTTCATGGCCTATCAGCACCAATCGATGATCTCCTATTTGCGCTAATCCTCCTATTAAAGCCTTATCATCTCCGTAATGCCTATCTCCATGAAGCTCATCAAAATCTGTACAAATCTTATCTACAATATCTATAAAATGCGGTCTTTGAGGGTGTCTGGCTACTTGAACACACTGCCAGATGTTTAAATTTTTGTAGATTTGTTCAGTTAATTTAATAATAGAGTCATTGAGTTTCGATATTTCCTTCTTCAAGTCTTGCCCTTGCGTCTGATCAGAAGATTGCAATTCTTGAATCTTATTCTCCAAAGCACCAATTGGTTCTTCAAAGTCTAAATAATCGTTGGACATAACAATGCATTAATGAATATGAGGTCGAGCATAATACACCAAATGAACATTACCCTTTCCACATATGCTTTCTAAAGATCTGTAAGAGGCATCGTCTACATTAACTGTTAGCTCTTCAGGTAATTTAATATCAGCTCTAGCTTTATCTCCAGAGTAAGAAATAACTACGGGGCTTCCTGAGCCATTAGAAGACATCTCTCTTAACTGAGAAGTTAAGTAATCGACTTCTTTAAAGTCCTTATTAACAGAGATTTTAATGAATTTTATAAACTCTTTTCGTGCTTGATCAAATGAAAGAATTCTTTCTGCCACCATCTTGTACGAAGGGTTATTTTTGTCACCGGAATAGCTGTCTTTTTCAATCACCCCTTCAGCTACTATTATTTGTCCTTTCTTTAAGACGCTCCTGTACGTATCAAATGCTTCAGACCAAACTGAAATTTCTAATCTGCTTGTTGAATCATCTAAAGTAGCAAAAGCATATCGTCCATGCCTTCCCTGTCTAACGTTTAAATGCATTAGCATTCCGGCAACTCTTTGTTTGTGAGTCGCTTCTTCAAGCTCGGATATGAATAGCCCACACATTTTTCTAACTTCTTCCCTCTTTCCTTCAATCGGGTGTGATTCTAAATAGAAGCCCAGGGAACTCCATTCATTAGCAAGGATATCAAAGTCTTCTTCTTTCCTACCTTTTAAATCTATTTCTTTCTCTTCACTAAGATCATCACTAAACAAGTCTTGTATTTGGCTCTCAGAACGTTCTTGGGATTGTTCAGCTTTCTTTAAAACAGGATCAATTAAATTATAAAGTTTTTTTCTATCTCCTATAGAGTCCATCGCTCCGGACCCTATTAAAGTAGTTAGCGCTCTCTTATTGAGTCTATTACTACCCACTCTTATACAGAAATCATAAAAATCTTTGAATGGGCCTCTCTCTCTTGCACTGATAATTGAGTTAACTAAGGATTCACCGATACCTTTAATTGCACCCAATCCATAAAGAATAGTTTTTTCGTCAAGGTCCTGAAATTCAAAAAAACTTAAATTAATATCTGGTTTAAGAACTTGTAATCCAATTGAACGACAATCATCAACAAACATTTGTATTCTGTCAGTAGAATCTAGTTCAGCTGAAAGTGTTGAAGACATAAACTCAGATGGATAATGCGCTTTTAACCAAGCTGTCTGATAAGCAATTAAGGCATAAGGCACAGAATGACATCTATTAAACCCGTATCCAGCAAACTGTTCTATTTGATCAAATAAATTTTCTGCATACCTTTTATTTACTTTTTTATTTACTGCGCCATCAATAAAATCCTTTCGCATTTTTTCCATTTCATCTTTTTTCTTTTTTCCCATTGCTCTTCTTAAGATATCGGCTTGACCTAAGCTAAAGCCAGACAGCTCTTGTGCAATTTGCATCACTTGTTCTTGATAGACAATGACTCCATAAGTCGAACTCAGAACCTTCTTTACAGATTCATGGCCATAAGTTACTTCTTCACGTCCGTGTTTTCTATCAATATACGAATCCACCATATTCATGCCCAGTGCACCTGGCCTATAAAGAGCATTCATGCTAACTATGTCTTCGAAGTCATTTGGTTTTAACTGTTTCAGATATTCTTTCATTCCTCGCGATTCAAGCTGAAAAACTCCTGTTGTTAGACCTCTTTGAAGAAGCTTGAAGGTCTCTTTATCATTTAAGGGTAGATTATTTATATCTATAGGCTCTTTCTTTCTTTTTTGATTTATTCTTTTCAGTGATCGATCTATTACGGTTAAAGTTTTTAAACCTAAAAAATCAAATTTAACTAACCCAGCAGACTCAACATCCCCCATATCAAATTGTGTAGCTACAGTTCCTCTTTCTTGATCAACTACAAGCGGTGTAAAATCTGTTAAAGCAGTAGGCGCAATAACAACTCCGGCTGCATGCGTGCCAACACTTCTTGATAGTCCTTCTAATTTTAGAGACATATCAAAGACCTCTTTGCTCTCTTCATTTGCGTCTATAAGCTCCTTAAATTCCTTTTCCTTATAAGCATCCTCTAAAGAGATACCTAGTACATCTGGTATTGCCTTAGCTAATCTGTCTCCAAAACCATAGGGTTTTCCTAGAACCCGAACAACATCGCGTAAAACAGCTCTTGCTGCCATAGTGCCTCTTGTGCTTATTTGAGCCACTGAGTCTTTGCCATATTTTTCTGTTACATATTCAAGAACTTTATCTCTGCCTTCCATGCAGAAATCAATATCGAAATCTGGATTACTTACCCTATCTGGATTTAAAAATCTTTCGAAAAGTAAATCGTACTTAATTGGATCTATTGCCGTTATACCCAAAGCATAGGCAGTAATAGAACCCGCACCTGAACCACGACCAGGACCTACTGGAATCTCATTTTTTTGAGCCCAATTTACAAAATCAGCGACAATAAGAAAGTATCCCTCAAATCCAAGCTTACATATCATGTCCAATTCGTACTCTAATCTTTCCATATAAATCTTTTCATCGATTTCATAAAAATTAACTGATTTAGAGATCTCGTTAAACCTTGTTTTTAAGCCTTCTGTAGCTTTCTTTCTTAAATGTTCTTTAGTGGTAATTTCTCCAGGAACTTCGAAATCAGGTAGGTAAAACTCTCCCAATTCTAATTCCAGATTACATTTTTTTGAGATTAAGACTGTATTTTCTATAGCTTCCGGTATATCAGAGAATTTTTCAATCATCTCTTCAGTAGAAGAGAAGTATTGATCTTCTAGATAATGTTTTGTTCTTGTAGAATCAGATAAAACCTCTCCTTTTTGTATACAAACTCTTGCTTCATGTGCTTCAAAATCAGAGGGGCTTTCATCATCTGGATCTATCGGACTAAGAAATCTAACATCATTTGTAGCGACTATTGGTATAGCTAATTCTTCGGCTAAATTTACGGCTGAAAGGTTGTACTGCTCTTCATCTTCCCTGCCTATTCTTTGAACCTCTATAAAGAAATCATCTCCATAAATTTTTTTAAAGTAATCTACTCTCTTCTTAGCTAAATTATTATTTTTCAATAAAAGAGCTTGCCCAATATGCCCATTTTGTCCGCCAGATAAAGCAATTAGTCCTTCCGAATAATCTGCTAACCACTCTATCTTAACCAGTGGGTTTCCTGTTTCTTGTCCCTCTATGTAAGCCTTAGAAACCAGTTTCGTTAAATTGGTATAACCTTTTTTGTTTTTAACTAATAAAACAAACGGCGCACCATTACTTCCTTCATCTTTAATCAATCTTATTTCACAACCCACTATAGGCTTTATACCCTTCTCCCTTGCTATCCGATAAAACTTAACAAGTCCAAAAAGGTTGGTTAAATCTGTTAATGCGACAGCTGGAAAATTGTATTCAGAAGAACGATCTATTAGATCCTCTATTCTTATGATTCCATCTGACAATGAATACTCAGAGTGTAAATGTAAATGAACAAAATCCTGAGGTTGCATAATTAAAATTATTTATCTTTTAATGGCCTAAATGATGCTCTATGTTGCTCACAAGGTCCATACATTTCTAGCGCATTGAAATGCAATTTTGTTGGGTAACCTTTGTGCTTTAAAAATCCATATTGAGGAAATTTTTTATCTAATTTCTTCATGAACTCATCTCTTGTTACTTTAGCTATGATTGAAGCTGCCATTATGCTTTTATGCTTTGTATCACCTTTGATTATTGTAGTAGAAGGTACATGCAGATCAGGCTTACTAATACCATCAATAACTACTTTATCCGGTTTTATTTTTAGACCTTCCACAGCCTTTTTCATAGCCAAGAGAGTAGCTTGTAGAATATTTATGCTGTCTATCTTCTTTGATGAAATAAAAGCAGTGTTCCATGACAAGGCTTTCTCCTTTATAAGAAAGTATAACTCTCTCCTTTGTTTTTCTGATAGAGACTTAGAATCAGCTAATTCATTGAAAGAATAATTTTTTGGCAGTATAACTGCTGCTGCCACAACAGGCCCTGCCAAAGGTCCTCTGCCCGCTTCGTCTACTCCAGCTATAAATTTCAAATCATCTCAGCAATAACCTTGGCTGCAGTATCGGGACCATCAGCTTTAAGCTCCGAGTGAATCTTTTCAAA